>JAYTWT010000195.1:0-2515 GCA_043743295.1 Alphaproteobacteria bacterium
ACCAACAGGCTAGAGAATGACGCACGTCATTTTCGAAGTGTGAGTTCCCGTGGCAGACATCGCCTACCTTCCCGCCGGCAAGCGCGAGCAGACCAAGACCCAGAACCGGATTTCGATCCTAGATGCCGCGCGCGAGGTGTTCGGCGAACTGGGATATGAGCAGGCGACGGTGCGCGACATCATCCGGCGCACCGGCTTGGCGGCCGGGACTTTCTATAACTACTTCCGATCCAAGGAAGAGGTGTTCGCCGCCCTCGCTGACGATGGAGCCAGGCGGTTCGCGCCCGTGCTCAAGGGCCTCAGGGGACGCGGTAATTTCGATAGCTTCGTCCGCGACGCCATCGTGGCCTATTTCGAGTTCATGGCTGATGAGCACATCACCTGGGTAGCCCGGCGCCCCGCGGGCGAGCCGCATATCTCGGTCCAGGGCGAGACGCCGGAGATGGCGGCGGTCTTCGCCGAGGTGAAGGGTGCCATCGAAGACGCGATCGCTAACGGCCATGGGCCGCTGTCCGACGCCGACTATATGGCCTGCGCCTGCATCGCCATTGCCCGCGAGGTCGGGGACAAGATGCTCATGCGCCGTCCTATCGATACCGCCACCGCAGCGGACTTTGCAGTGACCATGATCCTCGATGGACTGCGGGGCCTGCCGGCGGGCCACACCTGATGGCTTCAGCGTTTGCGCAGCGTCTGATTGTGCGGGCCGTTTTGGCGCTGCCGACGCCGATCCTGCGGCTCATGGCCGGCGGCGGGGTGGTCTATGTGGGCGGACGAACGCTGGACCCGCGTCTGCAGGTCTTGGCCGCCCAGGCCCGAGGCTCCCCGCCGATCAGCAGCCAGACTCCTGACGAGGCGCGACGCGGCGAGAGTGCGGGACTGGCGATCGTCGCGGGACACTTGGAGCCCGGCGTTCGATGGGAGCCGCGCATGGTTCCCGGTGCCGAGGGCGACATCGCGGCGCGCCTCTACCGGCCCGACGTCCAAGACCCCGACGCCCCGATAATGGTCTGGGCGCACATGGGCGGCGGCGTCATCGGAAACCTGGACACCAGTCACACCTTCTGCTGCCTGTTGGCGCGGATCTCACGCGGGCCGGTGCTATCTGTGAACTATCGGCTGGCGCCCGAGCACCGGTTCCCGGCCGGGCTTGAGGATGTGTTGGCCACCTATCGATGGTCTCAGGATCAGGCCGCGGCATTTGGCGCAACGGGCGTTGCTGTCGGCGGTGATTCCATGGGGGGCAACTTTGCGGCGGTCATCTGCCAGATGTTGAAGCAGGCGGGCGAGGATCAGCCGGTCCTACAGCTGTTGGTCTACCCCTGCACCGATATGGCGTCTGACGGCCCCTCGATGTCGACTTATGCCGACGCCTTCCCCTTGGATCGCGCGATGATGGCCTGGTTCCTGGACCACTATCTGGATCCAGGCAGCGACCCCGCGGACCCACAGCTGTCGCCCCTCCGCGCCTCTGACCTCGCGGGGCTAGCGCCTGCCGTAGTCGCAACGGCGGGGTTCGATCCCTTGATAGATCAGGGCGAGGCCTATGCCCGCGCGCTGAAGGCCGCTGGAGTGCCCACCCAGTATCGCAGCTATGACAGCCTGACCCACGCGTTTACGGCCTTCACGGGTGTCGTTCCAGCTGCAGACTCGGCCTGCCGCGAGATCGCCGCCCTGGTCCGCCGTGGATATGAAGAACGGGCTTACGAAGGACGAACCGACTGATGCGTGCGCTGGTGGTTGAAGAGCTGAAGCCCGACTATGCCGGGTGCGTGGTCAAGGACATTCCCACGCCAGAGCCGGGACCGGGCGAGGTGCGGATCAGGGTCCGCGCCGCCGCCGTGAACTTCCCCGACCTCATGCAGACGCGGGGCGAGCACCAGCACAAACCGACTGTCCCCTTCGTCGGCGGCCTTGAGCTGGCAGGCGAAATCGACCAGCTGGGCGCGGGCGTCACTGGCTGGGCCGTAGGCGACGCGGTGGTCTCCGGAGGCCGGGGCGGCTTTGCAGAGTATGCCATCCTGCCGGCAGCGATCCTGCGGCATAAACCCGCCAACCTCACCTTCGGTCAGGCGGCGAGCTATCCGGTCTGTTACCTGACGGCCTATGTGGCCTTGAAGCGATGCGCAGATGCGCAGCCCGGCGAGTGGGTGCTGGTGCATGGTGCCGCGGGCGGTGTGGGCCTCGCTGCCGTGGACTATGCCAAGCTCATGGGCTGCAAGGTCATCGCGGCCTCCGCCTCCGACGAGAAGCTGGCTGTGATCGAACGCGAGTACGACGTGGATGCCACAGTGAACGTCACCAGGGGCTTCCGCGAGCGCGTGAAAGAGATCACCGGCGGAAAAGGCGCGGACGTGATCTACGACCCAGTCGGCGGCGACATCTTCGACGAGAGTACCCGCTGCATCGCGTTTGGCGGCCGTATCCTCTCCATCGGCTTCACGTCAGGGCGATTGCCCGTGCTGCCGGTCAACATCGCCCTGATCAAAGGATTCTCGGTCCACGGCGTCCGCGC
>JAYTWT010000196.1:0-5251 GCA_043743295.1 Alphaproteobacteria bacterium
TGCTCTAGACCCATCTGGACGGCGCTCTCAATTCGCTTGGCGGCGTCGGCAATGGCCTTTTGCGCGTCGGCGCTGATCTTGGCAGCGGTATCCGCAGCCACATCGACGGCTTTCTCAGGGGCGACCTTCGTCGGCATCGCGATACCTCCATGAAACAAGAACTTCAGATGCACAGCAACATAGGGGGTCGGACCCCGCTCGCAAAGGCGGTTGCTGGTCCCGCGCGCTCAGCGGTCCTATTATTGCCCCCGTGACGGACACCGACCCACCCACTTCGGATCGCCAGCGGCTCAATCTCGCGCTTGAGGCGGCTGGTCTTGGCGAGTTTGAATGGGACCTGCCGACCGGCACAACAACAATCAGCGCGAGGATGTCGGCCATTACCGGCCTGCCTGCCGGCGACTTCCAGATCCAAATTGGCGATGGGATCGAACCTCACGTTCACCCAGACGATGTTGAGGCTTTTCGCGCCCAGCGCATGAGTGCTTTCCGAGCCGGAGGCAGCTTTGACATTCGCGCTCGCTTGATCCGGCCAACCGATCAGCAGGTGATCTGGATGCGGCTTGCGGGGATCGTTTCACGTGACAATGCGGGTGCGCCGCTGCGTGTCACGGGCATCGTTGAGGACGTCGGGCGGAGCCGGCTGGTAGAGGATCAACGTCAGCAGCTGATGGCGGAACTGCACCATCGCGTGAAGGCGATCCTGGGTGAGATCTCGGCGCTGACGCGGCGCGCGCGGCGCAGTGCGGGGGGTCTTGATGCGTTCGAGGCAGCCCTTCAGGTGCGGCTAAACGCCTTGGGCGCGCAAAACGACTTGCTCAGTGTGGCCCGCTGGCGCGGCGCGGCGATCCATCATCTGGCAGGTGCGGAGTTCAGTAATATCGTGCCGAACCAGATCTCATGGGAGGGGCCGGAAGTCTTTCTCACGCCCCGCGCAGCCAGTGCCCTCGCCCTGGCGTTCCACGAGCTGGCGGCCAATGCGGTGAAGCATGGCGCACTGTCGCATGAAGCCGGGCGCGTCGGCGTGGTCTGGACGGTCCGCGCGGGTCACGGCTTTGATCTCATCTGGACTGAAACCGGAGGCCCGCCGCTGGCCCTGCCGATCCATCGTGGCTTCGGCGCAACGCTGTTGCGTGAAGTGACGGGACGCGGGCTGGATGGCCGGGTCGAGATGGAATACCCCTCAGCAGGTCTGCTGGTCCGGCTCAGTGGCGGCCCGCAATCGATGAACGAAAACGCGCCGGTCGCGCCGATATCCTGGTCGGCGGCAGACGTCGACCTGGAGGCCGTTGCCCCGCCGCCGGTTCGATTGGACGGCGCGCGCATCCTGGTCGTCGAGGACGCCCAGTTGCTGGCCCAGGCCTTGGCTGAGGGATTGGTCCAGGTCGGTGCCGAGGTTGTGGGGCCGGGCCATGATCTTGCCACTGCACTTGCCCTGCTGGATCGGTCCCCGGATGCTGCGGTGGTGAACACCGGTCTGGGCGGCGACTCGATCGCCCCGCTGATCGAGGAACTCCAGCGGCGCGGCATTCCCTTCTTGGTGGCCGTAGGATTTGGCCAGACCGGCGGCTGGGACACGCCGGTGGTTCACAAGCCCTATGATGTGGCCCAGGTGGCCGCGGCCCTGGCCGATCTGATGGCCGCTCAGATCACGCCCAGCGCGCGCAGTTGAGCCAGCCGGTCCGCCGAGCACCCCACGCGTTCGGCCAGTACCTCATCCGTATGCTGGCCCAAGGTCGGCCCGGGCCACCGTACCGTGCCGGGTGTGGCCGAGAGTTTCGGAAACGCATTCTGCATGCGGATCGGCCCGAACACTGGGTGCGGCACCGTCACGATGGCCTCGCGGGCCTGGAACTGCGGGTCCGCCAGCATATCCGGCGCCCGGAACACCCGGCTGGCCGGCACGCCCTTGCCATCCAGCAGGATCAGCAGGTCGTTGAGGACGAATTCACAGGTCCAGGCGGCGATGATCGCGTCCAGTTCATGCTGGTTCAGACCCCGACTGGCATGGTCGATAAACTTGGGGTCGGTCTTCAGGTCCGGTCGGCCCATGGCCTCGGTCAGCCGCGCATAGACGTTGTCGCCGTTGCCGCCGATCAGGATCATTTCGCCATTCGCGCAGGGATAGGCGTTGGAAGGCGCGATCCCCGGCAGTACCGAGCCAGAGCGCTCTCGCACATACCCCGTAATGTCGTATTCGGTGATCAGGTTCTCCATCACCGCCAGCACGCTCTCATAGAGCGCCGCGTCGATCACTTGGCCCTGGCCGGTGCGCTCCCGGGCGTGCAGCGCCATCAGGATGCCCATGACGCCATGCATGGCTGCCAGGCTGTCGCCGATGGAGATACCCGCCCGCGCTGGGGGCCGGTCCGGCTCGCCGGTGACGTGCCGCAAGCCGCCCATGGCCTCTCCGATCAGACCATAGCCTGCGCGCTGGGAATAGGGCCCGGTCTGGCCGAAGCCCGAGATGCGGGCCATCACCAGCCTAGGGTTATCCTTGGCCAGCACGTCATAGCCCAGACCCCATTTTTCCATCGCGCCCGGCCGAAAATTCTCGATCACGATATCCGCGCCACTGATCAGCGTCTTAGCGATCGCCTGACCCTCAGGCTGGCGCAGGTCTAGCCCGACGGACTTTTTGTTGCGCCCGATCACCGGCCACCAGGGCGACAAACCCTTTGGCAGGCTGCGTCCCCACTGGCGCATCGGGTCGCCGACCTTGGGGTCCTCGATCTTGATCACCTCGGCCCCATGGTCGGCCAGGATCTGCCCGCAGAACGGCCCGGCGATTAGGGTGCCCATTTCGATGACGGTTAGGCCCGCGAGGGCACCGGTCGGGGAGGGGGTGTCAGTCATGGCGCTGATTTAGCGCGTCGGGAGGGGCGGGGCCAAGAGGGTGGTCATCCTCAGCCCGCGGCGATCTTGGCGGGACGGGTCGTGCTCTAGCCCGCGTCGCTGTTGGGGTCCCGTGCCCCATGTCGGAGCTCAAGGATGATCACCTCATCCCTAAGTCTGGAATAGCGGATGAGGTATGGGCGGATGACCACCAGTTCGCGTCGACCGTCACTGATCCGACGGCCGCGGTCCGGGTAGTCAGCAAGGCTTCGAGCGCTCTGGGTGATGCGCTGGGACAGACGCTGCGCAGCCAGCGGGCTGAACTGGGCGATATAGGCGCGGATCGCCCTTAGCTCTGACGCCGCGCCTCGGGTCCAGACTACTCGAACCAATGTGCCGGCGCCGGTTGCTCGTCGGGCGTTCCCCAGGTGTCGAGCCACGCGCAAATTTCATCATTGGAGATCAAGCGTCCGGCTTCAACATCTGCAACCGCCTCCGCTGCGCGTCGAGCCTCCGCAGCTTCATCAACAACATCGAAGATGGCGGGTTCGGGCTTCATCGCGCAGAACCATACCACGCCCGCACCACCCCGAAAAGGCGAAGGCCCGCAGCGGTAACTGCGGGCCTCCATGGTGGAGCTAAGCGGATATGAAGCACCCACTGATTTTACAGAGCTTTTTTCGACTGACTGTTACAGTTGAGATAGGCAGATGTAGCAGGCGCGGTTGGCGCCTGTAAGGGCGGACGGTCTGACCGCTAGCAAAGCGTGTCGAGCGTGGGAACGGTTCCCTCGCGGAGGCATGACTATCTAGCACCGCAGCGATAGTCTATCGGTGTTCGCTCAGACGGCGGGGACGAGATGGTTGAAGGATACAAGTCTACGAAAGCCCCTATGTCTGCCGCAAGATTTTGGCCGACACTGTTCATAGCGGCGATAGCACCGCTCATTGTCTTCAACCTTCCAAAATCTCTGAGCCCTTTGGGCGCAAGCTTAGCTGTTGTCCAAGGCCTAATCGCCCTAGTTCTCGCGCTGGCGTTCTACATCTTTCGCAATCGCTCAGGGCCCCAATACAACGCCCAACGGACCACTATTCTAACTGCGTTCGCCCTCGCTAGCTTGCTTGGATATGGAGGATACTACGGCCGTCTGCGAGACGCGGCTGAACCGATCACGCCCGTTGCTGCGCTCCCTGCCACCGCCCTAGCCGCTGACGCCTCCGAGATACGAGTGGCGTCTTCACGGGGGGACAGTGAGGGGGTCACGCAGGATCAACTCAGTCCGACATTTCTACGCAATCTTGAGACGTACACGGTTGAGCGGATAGGCACGCTCGCTGCACAGGCCGCCAAGGACCAAGGCAACGCAGGTCAGGGAGCAGTCATCACCTCCTCGGAGGCCGTCTACGTTGAAACTGGAGGCAAGAAGCTCGCTGTGCTCCGCCTAAAGGGGTCCGACAAATCCTATCAGGTGATGGTGGCGGGTATTGTCGGCACTGAACTCGTAAGGGTGCTTTGCGTAAGATCGACACCCGAGCGGGTTCCCATAAGTTACGGTCCTTGCCACGAAAAAATCAAAGAGGCGTTCGGCATCACACTGTCGGCGGGCTGATTAGCGACGGCACCTATTATTGTCCGGCCGCTATATTCCTGGCAGTTGGGCCAATGTTTCGTATGATGTGGTCCTCCCGTCCCGTTGCCACCGCGAGAAGCTGCATTTGCGCGATGATAATTTCTTCCTTGGACATGCCGCTGCGCTCAAAACCGGCATAGAGGAACTTCACCAGGACGTTGACCTCGCTATCAACTGCTGTCGTCAGCCGAGGGTCCGACTTGGCCCAAGCGCGCATCGTGGGAATGGCCTTAGTGATCGCGCCTTCGACACTCAGAGCGCGCGGGTCGAAGGGCTTGTATTCGGTGCAGTAGAAAATGAAGAAGCGCATCGCTAATCGCCGGGGGTCGAAATCGCGCTTGGCCGCGTGGATGGCTCCGGCCTCTCTAACCAGGTGACGGATCGCGGGATCGGGCAGCCGGTAGACCAAGAGGTTGAGGTCCTTAAGTCGGGCTGTCGTGCGCTGAATGAAAGCGTAGGCTGTCCGGCTCCGCAGCCAAAGCCAGACGCTAATCCCTGTCGCAACAGTGCCGATTGCGCCTCCGATTAGGACCCAGGTCATCCGGCGCCCCCCATGTTCGTTTTTGCTCGGGCGCACTGTAGTTGCGACCAGCGGGTACGCCAGCGAAAAAGCCCGCCTGATCCTCCCTCGTTTCAGTAGACACCCATGCTAGCTTTTCGGAGCTGGAGAGGAGTGTCTGATGAGTGCGCAACGCCGGGTGTTTCCGGAATCTTTCAAACGCGAGGCGGTGGATCGTGTGGCCACGAGCGGCCTGTCGGCGGGCGCGGTGGCGCGCGAGCTTGGCC
>JAYTWT010000197.1:0-3273 GCA_043743295.1 Alphaproteobacteria bacterium
ATTGGATCTTACGGACAACCTCACTGCGGCGGGCAAAGTCGTCCACCCGGTCGGAGTTGTGGTGCATGATGCGGATGACCCCTATCTAGTCGTCGCGGCCGACAAGGGCACCGCCACCTTTTCTGACATCGCCAATGAAGTCGCCGACGATTACGACTTCTGGCTTGGCGACGCCTTCGCATCCGGCGGCTCTGTGGGCTACGACCACAAGGTGATGGGTATCACTGCGCGTGGCGCATGGGAGGCCGTAAAGCGCCACTTCCGAGAAATGGGCAAAGACATACAATCCGAACCCGTCACCGTGGTCGGCTGTGGTGACATGTCCGGCGATGTGTTCGGAAACGGCATGCTGTTGTCACGTCAGATCCGCCTCCTAGCGGCCTTTGATCACCGCCACATCTTCCTCGACCCCAATCCAGACGCGGCAAAGAGCTACGCCGAGCGCGAACGGATGTTCGCCCTGCCGAGGTCGTCCTGGGACGACTACCACCGCAAGACGATCTCCAAAGGTGGGGGTGTTTTCGCGCGGTCACTCAAATCTGTGCCGCTGACCTTGGAGGTCCGCGCTATGCTCGGCACCGCAGCCGAGACGCTGTCGCCAACCGAACTCATCAACCTCATCTTAAAGGCGCCCGCAGAGCTGCTCTACCTCGGCGGTATCGGAACGTACGTAAAGGCCCTTCACGAGACCCAGATGGAGGCCGGCGATAAGGCCAATGATGCTGTCCGGGTCAATGGTGGCGACCTTCGAGTTAAGGTGGTCGGCGAGGGTGCAAACCTGGGCCTGACCCAGGCTGGACGCATCGAGTTCGCCCGGTTGGGCGCAGGCGGTGTCGGAGGCCGGATCGAGACCGATGCCATCGACAACTCCGCAGGGGTCGACAGTTCGGATCACGAGGTCAACATCAAGATCACCACCGGTATGCTGGAGCGCCAGGGCAAGCTGACCCGGGCGCAGCGCAATCGACTATTACCGACGATGACAGTCGATGTTGCGAACCATGTCCTGGTTCACAACTATGACCAGACCCTGGCGCTCTCGCTGCTGGAAATGGATAGCGTCCGCGAACTCGAGCCGCACGCGCGGTTCATGTCCGACCTGGAGCAATCCGGTCGTCTGGACCGTGCCGTCGAGGGCTTACCCGACGCCCAGACGATCACCGAGCGGCTGGAGGCGGGACGGGGCCTCTACCGGCCCGAACTGGCGGTGTTGCTGGCTTACGGCAAGCTAGAGCTAAAGCGCGAAATCGCCGGTAGCCGCGCCATCGAAGATTCGTTCTTCGAGCAGCGGCTGATGGCCTACTTCCCTAAGCCGTTGCGGAAGTATGAGGATGCAATTCGGAGCCACCGCCTTCGGCCCGACATCATCGCCACGGTGATCGCCAACGACATGATCAATCGCTGCGGCCCCAGTTTCCCGACACGCACCATGACGTCGGCCAATTGCGATGTGACCGCTCTGATCACCGGCTACGAGGTCGCCAAGCAGGCGTTGGATTTCGAGCGCCTCTGGGCCGAGGTTCAGGCTTTGGATTTGAAGGTTCCTGCCGTCGGCCAGATGGCCCTGTTCCGGCGTCTGAGCGCCGCCCTACGCGGTGCCACTTTCTGGCTGGCTCGCCGCGCTGGACGCGAGGGCTTGAACGTGGCCGAGCTCACCATGCGCTACGTTCCAGGATTCCGCAGCCTACACGCGCTAATGCCGGACATCCTGTCGCCCGCCGAGCGCCGCGCGACCGATCAGGAGATCGTTCGGCTGACTTCCGCTGGCGCACCCAAAGCTCTGGCCACTTCCGCTGCTGTGCTCGGCCCCCTGACCAATGGGGCTGATCTGGTAGACCTAGCCGAAGCCTCAAGCTGGCCCCTGGCCCATGTCGCGCGCCTGTACTACGCAACCGATGCGGCCTTCTCATTCGACAGGCTACGCGCTGCGGCAGGCGCATTTCGGGCCGGAGATATCTTCGAGCGCACAGCGCTCAGGCGTCTGATCGAAGAATTGCTGGTCGAACAAGCCCAGCTGACTCGCGCGATCCTGGCGCATTCAGGTACCGCAGGGGTCGGCGCTGACGAGGTCGCAGCACGCGATGCCGTGGCCGCCTGGGCCGCGCTGCGCCCCGAGTTGTCGCGCCAGGCCAATCGCACGGTCGAGGAGATCGAAGCCGGGCCCGGAGCCTGGACCTTCGCCAAGCTGACCATCGCTAATTCGGCGCTGCGCGAGCTCGCCAATGAAGCCGTCAGTGGGCGAAAGGCGCGCGCCTCGCGTTAACTCGACGTGCGCTTGGCCATATCAGTGGGCCGGGCTGTTGGGCGCGCGTAGGTCGCATCAAGAATGGCAGCAAGCAGCAGCGCGGGCTGCACGGGCTTGCGCTGCAGGGCGTCGAAGCCCAGCGACCGCAGGCGTGCTTCCTCGCCGGCACCGCCATCGGCGGTTAGGGCGATGATCGGCACATTCGCAGGGCCCGCCTGACTGTCGCGGATGCGGCCTACCGCCTCGATGCCATCCATGATTGGCATGTGGACATCCATCAGCACCGCATCGAACCGCTCGTGGCGCAACCGGTCAAGAGCCTCTGCGCCGTTGGAGACGGTTTCCACATGCGCACCTGCCGCTTCTAGGATCACCCGAGCAACGGCCAGGTTCGTCGCGTTGTCATCGGCCACCAGGAGACGGAGCGGAGGCAGGCCAACTGCGCCTTCGCCGCCCAGTATCTCCAATTTGGGTGCCGCTCCGCTGGGTAAGGGCAGCCAGACCCGGAAAAGGGACCCGTGATCGAGCTTACTCTCGCACGTGATCGACCCTCCCATGGCCGCCGTCAGATTGCGGCATATCGAAAGGCCGAGGCCGGTACCGCCATAGCGGCGCGCCGTCGTGGCGTCGGCCTGGCCATAGGCGCGGAACAAGTCTCCGACCTGTTGTGACGTCATGCCCGGACCGGTGTCGGTGACCGTGATTTCAACACCCTCGATCCTATCGGGACCCGGAGCCACGCGAAGGTTCAAGCGAACCGAGCCCTTCTCTGTGAACTTCAGCGCATTGGAGACCAGGTTGTTGATGACCTGCCGGATCCGCGTCTCATCACCATGGACATAGTCGGGTAGCGCGGGGTCGACGTCGCAGACAAGGCTCAACCGCTTGGCGGCCGCGCCTTCACTCCATAGCTCTACCGACTGTTCCGCCACCGCGCGAAGATCGAAATCGCCAAAGTCCAGGTCCATCCGACCGGCTTCTATTTTTGACACATCCAGCAGGTCATTGAGAATGGTCAGCATACCGTC
>JAYTWT010000198.1:0-1722 GCA_043743295.1 Alphaproteobacteria bacterium
GAAGACGACAATGGCGCGATTGAGCCGGACGAGGTCTACGCCATCCAGCTTGCCGACCCGGCGACCGAGCCGCGATTTGGGCGCGGTGGTCAGCTTGTCGACCATCAAATGGGAGAGGGTGCGCAGCCCGTTCTGATCACTGGGCTGCACCGGTATCCGGAACAATGGAGCGTCCGTCGGGTCGGTGGTGAACGCGCAGATCGTCACCGAGGCCGTTGCGTCAAACCGATCATCTTGCACGATGACCACCGGCCTCGGCTTGCCAGCGTAACCTGGGCCGCCTGCGACGGTCCAGACCTCGCCGCGCGTCACTCACAGCTCCACGGAAATGTCGTCGATGACGGCTTGGTTTTGCCGTTCCAGTTCGCCCTCTGCGACCGCCAGGGATTGGCGGTGCGCTTCGGCTTCGAACGCCGGCGAGCGGACATCGGGGGCCCATATCTGAATGGGTCGCAGGCCCTGTCGGCGCATCCGATCACGGTAAACTTGCACCTTGTCTTGCGACGGCTTGGGGTCCGGCGGAGGGTTCATGCCAACATCTCACCTAGTGACATGTCACTCTACTGCGCCTTGGGCTCGCGAACCAACAGTTTCGCGGCCGACCCCGTCGGAGGCTTGTCGTCAGGCGCTCGCCGGGCGCGTAGATCCTGCGGCGGCCACCGGCGTGATCAGTCGGTACATGGCCGGTCCAGCCAGCACCAGAAACACCGCCCCGGACCCAACGACGCCGGCGTGGATAAGCCAGAAGGTGGTCGGGCTCATGGTTTCGTAGAGACTACCCAGCCAGCCCACCAGGAAGTTGCCGCCGGCGAACGAGAGGTAGTAGGCGCCCAACATCGTGGTCGTGGTCCCCGCCGGCGCAGCGCGGGAGAAGAAAGCCTGGATCACCGTGTCGATCCAGGGGATCGCTGAGTCGACCAGGATGAAGAACACCACCGGCGCGATGATCGCCACCTTGCCGCCCGCCGCGGCCATCGATCCCAGCACCAGCATCAGGAACCCGGCGGCGGTCAGCGCGCAGCCGATGGCGACGCGGCTGGTCTCGCGCGGTTCGACCCCGCGCGACGCCTGCCAGGCCCAGAAACGGACGGCGATGGCGATCCCGACGATGGTCAGGATACCGTCCATGGCGCTGAACCAAGTCACCGGCATCTGAAAGCCGAACAGGTTGAGGTTCACATGCGCCTTGGCCCACACCGGGAAGATATTGAAGGCCTGGTTGTAGGAGCCGGTGTTCAGCGTCGCGGCCACCAGCACCAGCAAAAGGGCGGCGATGACCCGCCAGTCGTGCGGCGTGAGCTTGATTTTTTCGGCCGCCGGCGCCTTGGCGTCGGTAAGGACGTCGGCCGGCAGGTGCCGCAGGCCTGCGAGGTAGACAACAAGCCCCAGGCCCATGCTGATCGCGGCGGCCAGCAGGCCCTGCGCCCAGCCGACCTTCTCGCCAAGGGTGCCGACGACCAGGGGCGTGAGCAGTCCGCCGACGTTCACCGCCACCAGGAAGAGGGCAAAGGCGCGGGTGCGGCGCGGATCGTTGGGACCATAGAGCCGGCCGAGTTGGCCCAGCAGGTTGCTCTTCACCAGGCCCGCGCCGACGACGATCAGGGCGATGGCGATCAGGAACCCCTGCTCGGTCACCAGGGCGGCGTAGCCCGCGGCCAGTAACCCAAGCCCCAGGATCACCGTCCGTCGTTGCCCCAGCCAGCGGTCGCCAATCAGGCCGCC
>JAYTWT010000199.1:0-2379 GCA_043743295.1 Alphaproteobacteria bacterium
GTGTTGATCTCTGGCGTCGGACTGGCTGGTGCCGTCGCCATGCTGACCAACGGTTGGAGTTCTGATCGCACTCAGGAGCGTTACGTCCATACGGCGATCCCGATGGCGATCATGGCCCTTGCGCTCGGGGCCATCGGCGTCGGCTTGCCGCCCGCAGGCGTTATGGCGGCCTATGCGCTGGCGGTCATCGCGCAGATGGCGTTTTCGCCGGTGATCTGGGCCATACCCGGCGAGCTCTTGCCACCCCGGATGATGGCGGTGGGGGCAGCGGCGATCAACACGCTGGGCCAGACGGGGTCATTCGTGGCTCCGTTCCTGTGGGGCATTGCCAAGGACAAGACGGGAGACTTCCAGTTGGGGCTGACCCTGCTGCCGATCCCGATGCTGACGGCGGCGGCCCTGGTGCTGCTGCTGCGACGTCGGCGTTTGCGCTCAGGTGACTGAGCGTCGCGCCTGAAATTCGGGCCGGTCCCATCCACGATTGCCGACCACGTCGGCCAGCAACTCGACCGCGTCCCACACATCCACATAGCGCAGGAACAGCGGCGAGAAGCCGAACCGAGCAATGTCGGGGCCCCGGAAATCCCCGATCACGCCACGTGCAATAAGAGCTTGAACGATGGGGTAGGCTTCTGGATGCTCCAGCGACACGTGTAGGCCGCGATCTGATATCTCGCGCGGCCCCGTCAGGCCCAAGCCAAGGTTGCGGGCCTCGACCAACTGGATGAACAAGTCGCAGAGCGCCCGGCCCTTGGCCTCAATCGCCTGGGCTCCGGCGGCCAGCACCAGATCAACGCCGACCTCCAGCGCCGCGATGCCCAAGATTGGCGGGGTGCCACAAAGCTGGGCGCGGATGTCGGGCGCGGCGCGATAGCCGGCCTCAAAGGCGAACGGCGCGGCATGGCCCATCCAACCCGACAGCGGCGAGCGGACCTGCGCCTGATGCCGTTTGGCGACATAGAGGAAGGCCGGCGCGCCAGGGCCGCCGTTCAGGTATTTGTAGCCGCATCCGACCGCCAGATCGGCACCCGCCGCGTTCAGGTCGATGGCCAACGCGCCGGTCGTGTGGCTGAGGTCCCAGAGCACCAGCGCGCCTTTGGCCTGGATGGCCGCAGTCAACGCGTCAACGTCCCAACAGCGTGCGGACTTGTAGTCCACATGGGTCAGCACCACGACGGCGGTGTCGGCGTCGATGGCATCCACCAAGTGGTCCGGAGCGGCTGTCTTGAGCGTCGCCCCGCTGAGCGCCGCGAGCCCCTCCAGCACATAAATGTCGGTGGGAAAGTTACCCGCTTCGGTGAGGATCGTCCGGCGTGCGGGCTGGAGCGACAGCGCACCCGCGGCCAGCTTGAACAGGTTGACCGAGGTGGAGTCGGCGACGACGACTTCGTACGGCTGCGCACCGATCAGGCCCGCGATCTTGGCCCCGACCCGCTGCGGCGCATCGATCCACCCGGCGCTATTCCAGCTGGTGATCAGCCCTTCGCCCCATTCAGCTTGGACGACGTGGTCGAGACGCTTTGCGGTGGCGCGGGGCAGGGGGCCGAGCGAGTTGCCGTCCAGATAAATCACGCCCTGCGGCAGGTCGAACGCGTCGCGATACCCCGCCAAAGGGTCAGCGGCATCCAGGGCTTCAGCGTCGCGGCGGTGCATAGGGGTGTTTAGCGCGTCGTGGACACAGGTGGGAGTCCGGTGCCCCGGCTTACGTGACAGGTACCCACACTTCGTTGCGCCGCATGAACCAGGGCGTCCAGGGTGGATTGTACCGCGCCAGCGATGCCGGGCTGACCGCGCGCAGGTGCTGCCGGGCGATGAAGGCGTTGAGTTCAAGGGTATTTCTCTCGACCTCGTCGGGTCGCGCCAAGCCTGAGAACCGCATCACAGCGATGCGAGAGGCTGGAACCTGGACGAGGTGTACACGCGGATCGTTGGGCACGGGCAGCGTTTGCATAGAATAAGACCGCGGCAGAATGAATCTCACCGTCCAACCGCCGTCTGTTTGTGCCTGTGTGACCGGCGCGGTCATGGCGATCGATTCACCCCTGGTGGGCGCTTGGACAACGGGAGCCGTCATGGCGATGCTTTGCCGGCGTGTATTGCCGCCGAAGATGTACCCGGCCAGCAGCCGAAAGCCTGCATTAGAGGCGACATCCCGGCTTCCGGAAACGCTTACTTCTGCTGCAATGACAGCGGGATAGTCTCGGATCTCAAGATTGCCTTCGCGAATATAGAGTCGAAAATTAGGTTCTTCCGTGGCCATGGCCGCGCCTCCGAGTAGGACCCACGCCAAGGCCATCGTGAGCGTTGAGGCCTTCATCCTGAACGAAAGCGATGACGGCCTGCTTCGTTCCATAGGCGGTCTCCAATTTCAGGCTTAGG
>JAYTWT010000200.1:0-4364 GCA_043743295.1 Alphaproteobacteria bacterium
TAGACGCGCAGCGTTGAGGTCGCTGTGGGGCAACCCGTGGAAGTTCGAGTCTTCTCGACCGCACCAGTGAATCTAGAGCGTCGTCCGAAAAGTGGGAACCGGTTTTCGGATCCAACGTCGCTCCAAGCGTTTGAATGACGAGTACGATTCAGCTCTCAATCGGTGCCGATTGAGAGCATCGTGCTCTGGGTCTCAACCCAGGAACGAGCAGCGCCGTCCAGAACTAGCCCCGGGAGGTCCGAATGAGCCGTGAAACGGACGACCTTGCTGTGATGGCTGAACGCAATACTCCGACCGAGGTTGAGGAGGACCTGGAAGACCTCGCCCTCGGCGAGGACTATGCACTGAACCCGGAGTACGTCTCCGACGTGGCGGATGCCCTTGACCGGGGCGACGCGGAGCGTCTGCGCGAACTGTTGGCGGCCCTGCACCCGGCGGATGTCGCGGACCTGATAGGGTTTCTCTCGGCGGACGCCCGCGAAGAACTTGTTCCGCATCTGGATCCGGAAACGCTCGCGGAAATTCTCTCCGAGCTGGACAGCGAGATCCGCGAAGACGTGCTGGAGCACGTGCCCTCCGCCACCCTGGCCAAGGCCATCGGCGAGATGGATAGCGACGACGCTGCCGACGTTGTCGATGACCTGGAAGACGACAAGCGCGCCCAGGTTCTGGCGGCGATGCCCGAGCTGGAGCGGGCCGCGATTGAGAACACACTAGCCTATGAGGATGAGACTGCCGGTCGCCTTATGCAGCGCGAGGTGGTGGCCGCCCCGCAGTTCTGGACCGTCGGTCAGGCCATTGATCACTTCCGGAAGGACGCCGGCGACTTGCCGGAGCTGTTCTTCGACATTTATATCGTCGATCCCTCCTACCGACCCGTCGGCGCGGTACCGGTCAGCCAGCTGTTGCGCTCAGGCCGCGAGACAGCGCTGGCGCAGATCATGGAGCCGGTGAACGAGATCACCGTTGATCAGGATCAGGAGGAGGTCGCCTACATCTTCGACAAGTACCACCTGATCTCGGCGCCGGTGGTGGACTCGGCGGGACGCTTGGTGGGCCAGATCACCGTCGACGATATCGTCGGTGTTGTCCAAGAGGAGAGCGATGAAGACATCCTGGCCTTGGCCGGTGTCTCCGACGCCGGACGGGACGCCGACATACTTGGCATCGTGCGCTCGCGTCTGCCCTGGCTGCTGGTCAACACGCTCACCGCTGCACTGGCCGCCAGTGTAATTGGCGCTTTCGAGGGCGAAATTCGTAAGCTGGCGATCCTGGCGGCGCTGATGCCGATCGTGGCGTCCCTGGGCGGCAATGCGGGAACGCAGACCCTGACCGTAGCCGTACGCGCCTTAGCCAGCCGCGAGCTGACGGCGTTCAACGCCACCCGCACAGTGTTCAGAGAAATGGTTGTGGGCCTGACAAACGGCGCCGTTCTAGCCCTGTTGACCGGTGGGATGATCTTCGTCCTGTTCCACGATCTGCGGCTCTGCCTGGCATTCGGACTGGCTTTGATGATCAATCTGTTTGCGGCAGCGGTGGCCGGTGCGGTGATCCCGCTGGCGCTGGAGCGGATGGGCCGTGATCCAGCAGTTTCTTCATCTGTGTTCGTTACCTTCGTCACCGATTTCACAGGATTCTTCGCCTTCCTTGGGCTGGTCGCGGTAATCCTGCTCTAGTTGGCGTCCGACTTGCGGAGAGATCCGTTGGGCGTTCGCCGCCCGTGCCGAATTGGGACAATCCGGGGCTATGTCGCCGCGCCACCGCGTCTCCAGGGCGGCCCTTGAACTGCTGAAGCGGTTCGAAGGCTACCGCCGGACCGCCGCCCAGCTGCCCGATGGCCGCTGGACGATTGGTCATGGCCATACCCTGACGGCCCGCGAAGGTGCCGTAGTGTCTGAGAGCGATGCCGAGGCACTGCTGCTCTACGACCTGATCACCGTGGCCCATGTGATCAACGAGAACGTCTACACGCCGATCACCCAGAACCAGTTCGACGCGCTGAACAGCTTCGCTTTCAACATCGGCATCGACAATTTCCGCCAAAGCCAGGTGCTAAAGCGACTCAATGCTGGTGCGCTGGTGCAGGCAGCCTGCGCGATGGAACTCTGGCGCAAAGCAGACTTCCAGGGTGAGCGGATCGTCATAGACGCGTTGGTCCGTCGCCGGGCGGCCGAAAAGGCGCTGTTCCTGACCCCGCAGGACGGCATCTGGATCCCGGCGCCTTCGCCGATCCTACGGCCCGCTATTGATCTTGATGCCTTGGACCTGGTCCCGCCGCAGCGCCCTGTGGAGGTGGACACTGATATGCAGGGCGATCTGATCCTCCTGCGCCGAAGTGGTGAATCAGGCCCTCCGTCGTTACCGCTCAACGACGAACCGACCTTGGCGGTCACCGCTGCCGCCGCTGCGGTTACCGCCCGTCTCGAGACGCTGTTGCCCGATCCCGGCCAAGAGCCCCAGCGCGAGGCCACCGAACCGTCGCCGCCAACGGAGACCGACAGTCCGGACGTCGACCTGGACATCCCCAAGACCCCATTCCCTTCGTTCCAGCGCCAGGGCGAGCAGCCGACCGTCAATGTCGAAGTCGCGCCGTTCGAGTTCATCCCGGCCCGTAAGCGACCAACACCCCGGCGTCGGGAGGCTTCGATCGTTTGGGATTTACTGCTGATCCTGCTGGGCCTGGTGTTCTTTGGCTTTGCGGTGTTCTGGGGGCTCTATGCGCAGCCAACAGTGCAAGACGCGCTGGTGACGCCGATCATGGTAGCCTGGCCGGCGGGTCTGGCCGGTATAGGCTTCGTCGTGGTCGCAGTCTTCCGCCTGCTGCAACGCCTGGGCCGCGAAGTCGAACGGGACTAGCACCCGCTCGCGAGCCCGCGCGACCCATGCTAACGCTTGTGCATGATCCCGAACCACAGTCCCAACCTCGACTTCGGCCTGGGCGAAGCGGCGGACATGATCCGCGAGACCACCGCCCGCTTTGCCGCTGACCGCATCGCCCCGCTTGCCGCAGAGATCGACGCCACCAACACCTTCCCCCGCCACCTGTGGCCCCAGATGGGTGAGCTCGGCCTGCACGGTATCACCGTCGAGGAAGAGTTCGGTGGGCTTGGCCTCGGCTATCTCGAGCATGTAGTCGCCATGGAGGAGGTCTCTCGGGCCTCAGCCAGCGTCGGTCTGAGCTATGGGGCCCACTCCAACCTCTGCGTGAACCAGCTTCGCCGATGGGGCTCGCCCGATCAGAAGCGCCGCTACTTGCCCACACTGATCAGCGGCGAACACGTGGGCTCGCTGGCGATGAGCGAGGCCGGCAGCGGGTCTGACGTGGTCTCGATGCGTCTGAAGGCCGAGAAACGCGGTGATCGCTATGTGCTGAACGGCACCAAGTTCTGGATCACCAACGCGCCCCACGCCGACACCCTGGTGGTCTATGCCAAGACCACGCCCGAGGCTTCGTCCAAGGGCATTACCGCCTTCATTATCGAGAAGGGTTTCAAGGGCTTCAGCGTCTCCCCCAAGCTGGACAAGATGGGCATGCGCGGCTCCGACACGGCGGAGTTGGTGTTCGAAGACTGCGAAGTGCCCGAAGAGAACATCATGGGTCCCGAGAACGGCGGTGTGGGCGTGCTGATGAGCGGTCTGGACTATGAGCGCGCAGTCCTGGCCGGCGGGCCTCTGGGCATCATGCAGGCGGCTCTGGACCTGACGCTGCCCTATGTGCGCGAACGCCGCCAGTTCGGCCAGGCCATCGGCTCGTTTCAGTTGATGCAGGGCAAGGTGGCGGACATGTACGTGGCCCTCAATTCCGCGCGGGCCTACGTCTATGCGGTGGCCAAGGCGTGCGATGCGGGCCTCACCACGCGGTTCGATGCGGCCGGGGCGATCCTGATGGCCAGCGAGAACGCGGTGAAGGTGTCGCTAGAGGCGATCCAGGCCCTAGGCGGCGCGGGTTACACCAAAGACTTCCCCGCCGAGCGCCTACTGCGAGATGCCAAGCTGTACGATATTGGCGCTGGGACTAATGAGATCCGCCGGTTCCTGATCGGGCGGGAGTTGGTGGGCGGGTGAATACCTATCCAAACTGATAGTTCGTCATGGCCGGGCACTCGTCCCGGCCACCCAGAAGCACCTTGCTGTCGTGGTGTCTCGAGCGAAACGAGAACTGCCTGCGTATCTAGGTCGCCGGGACAAGGGCCCGCCGATGACGAACGTTAGGGGTAGGGGGCTGTGGGTCCTCACCGCCCGCCAACCCGAGTTCATCGCCCTCAGGTGTTGCACGTTGGGATTGCGGGTCCGATGGGCTTCAGACATGCTCTCGCCGAATGCGGGGCTCTGCGATGACACTGAGATTTCTTGCTGCCTTTATC
>JAYTWT010000201.1:0-3409 GCA_043743295.1 Alphaproteobacteria bacterium
CCGCGACATGGCCATCCTGGTCCGCGCCTCGTTCCAGATGCGGGCGTTCGAAGAACGGTTCGTGATGCTGCAGATCCCCTACACGGTGGTCGGCGGTCCCCGGTTCTTTGAGCGCGCCGAAATCCGCGATGCTCACGCCTACCTGCGGCTGATCAATTCCGAAGACGACGACCTGGCCTTTGAGCGGATAGTCAATGTCCCCAAGCGCGGGATCGGCGAGACGACGGTCCAGAAACTACTACAGATCGCCCGTACCACCGGTATGCCGGGGGTCGCGGCAGCGCGTCAGCTGGTACTAACCGATGAGTTGGCCGCGCGCACCCGCACCAGCCTCTCCAACTTCATCCGCGATCTCGACCGATGGCGCGGACAGGCCGACCACATCCACCACGCGCGCATCATGGAACAGGTGCTGGAGGAAAGCGGCTACACCGACGCCCTGCGGCTCGACAAGGGCCCGACGAGCCAGACTCGCCTGGAGAACCTGAAGGAGTTGGTCCAGTCGATGGCTAACTTCGAGACCCTGCAGAGCTATCTGGAGCATGTATCCCTGGTCATGGACTTGGATCGAGGCCCACAGGCCGACGCTGTCCAGATCATGACCCTGCATTCCGCCAAAGGCCTGGAGTTCCCGTTGGTCTTCCTGCCGGGCTGGGAAGAAGGCGTCTTCCCGTCTCAACGCAGCATGGACGAGAAGGGCGACAAGGGGCTCGAGGAAGAACGTCGACTGGCCTACGTGGGCATTACCCGGGCCCGGGAAGAGGCCCGCATCTCGTTCGCGGCCAACCGCCAAGTCTATGGCCGCTGGACTAGCCAACTCCCCAGCCGGTTCGTCGATGAACTCCCGCCCGCTAGCGTCGAGGCGGCCTCGGAGACCGGCTACTACGGCGGCGGTCCCGGCATGCAGCAGCACGGTTCGCGGTGGGACGAGACCCCCGCGTTTGGCGGCGGCTATTCCTCACCAGGCTGGCGGCGCGCGCAAGCCGCCAACTACAAGGGCAGTCACCCCGGTCGCCAACAGGTGATCGAGGGCGACGGCCGCCTGGTGGCGACGTCCGACAGTTCCGCAGGCAGCGATTTCAAACGCGGTGACCGGGTGTTTCACATCAAGTTCGGCTACGGCGACGTCCGCGCCGTCGACGGCAACAAACTCACCGTCGCCTTCGACAAAGCCGGCGAGAAGCGGGTGCTGGATAGTTTCGTCGAGAGGGGCGGGTGATGCTCCTGCGTGAACAAACCCCAAAACATGTTCGTCATGGCCGGGCTTGACCCGGCCACCCATGCTCCCCTCGACGCCGTTTGGGTGGCCGGGTCAGGCCCGGCCATGACGAGTATAGGGAGAGTTTTGTGAGCGCGGTCTACATCATGGCCAGCCAAAAGTATGGGACGCTCTACATCGGTGTGACCAGCGATTTAGTGAACCGCGTCGCGCAGCATCGCGAGGGGTTGTTCGAAGGCTTTACGAAAAAGCACAGCGTCAAAAGGTTGGTCTGGTTTGAACGCCACGACAGCATCGTCATCGCGATCCAAAGGGAGAAGTCGCTCAAGAAGTGGAAACGGCGCTGGAAGGTCGATCTCATCGAGGGAAACAACCCGGAATGGGCGGATCTCTTCCCGGGCCTGATTGCGGAAGTGGGGCCGTTGTCGCATCTTCAACCACGCGAACCCTCTCTCTGATCGTCATGGCCGGGCTTGACCCGGCCACCCATGCTCCCCTCGCCGGTTGCCTAACCCCTGATCTTGCCCTCTGATCCCGCCACCTTCGGGAGCCATACGCCCAATGCCGATCGCCGCCGCCAGGGTCTATTCCGAAGGCCATCGCCTGCGCCATTTACGGCTGCATGAGCTTGAGGACCGCAAGGTTCAACCGCATCAGTTCGCCTGGATCGGCCTGGTCAATCCGACTGCTGAAGAACTGGCCGTTCTACAGGTACGGTTCGATCTGCATCCGCTGGCGGTTGAGGATGCGCTCTGCGACCACCCCATGCCCAAGGCCAGCGTCTATGGCGACCAGATCTTCGTTGCGACCCGGACCGCGCGGCTGGTTGACGATGAGATCGTCTACGGCGAGACCTGTGCGTTCCTGCGCCAGAACTACATCATCACCATCCGCAAGGGTTCGGAACGTGCCCATACCGAGGTACGACGGCACCTTGAGGGCTCGCCCCAGATGCTGGAGCGGGGCATCGCCTATGTGCTCTATTCGGTGCTCGACTTTGTGGTCGACGGCTATCAACCGATTGTCGATGAGATCGAAGAGGACGTGCTGGCCATCGAGCGGCGCGCGCTGGATACCTTCCTCAGCCGCGAGGACGTCACCCACCTGTTCAACCTGCGCCAATCGCTGACCCGGTTCCGCCGGGTGTTGGGGCCAATGGAGGAGGTCTGCGCGCGGCTGGAACATCTGCATCTGCCGTTCATGGACCCCAGCGTCCGCCCCTACTTCCGCGATGTGGGCGATCACGTCCGCAGAGTATCCAGCGCCATCGAAGGGCTGCGTGACGTATTGTCGTCGGTGTTCGAGGTGTCGAACCTGTTCGAACAGCAGCGTCAAAACGATGTCAGCCGGCGCCTCACGGCCGGAGCCGCCATTCTGGCCATCCCCACCATGGTGTTCGGCCTCTACGGTATGAACTTTGAGATGATGCCTGAGCTTCATTGGAAGTACGGCTACGTCGGGGTGGTGGCCGTGACGGTGGTGATCTGCATTGCGATGTTCTTCGCCTTCCGCCGCGCCAAGTGGTTTTAAGGCCTACCCTCTCGCCTTTCGCAGCGCGGACAGATACAGCCCGCTCATGAGTGAACAGGCCTTCCAGATCATTGCCCGCGGCCCTCGCGCCGACGCGGAAGCCGCCGCCGATGCGCTGGAGGCCGAGCCCGCTACGGAGGCCCTGACCTTCTCGATCCTGGAGGAGGACGAGGATCGCGACATCTGGCGCATCGACGCCTTTCCGGGCGAAGCTGACGAGAAAGTTGCCATCATTGAAGTGCTGGCACGCTTTCCAACCCTGCGGGTGATCACCGAAGTGCTGGCCGACGCTGACTGGCTGGCCATGGCGCTCTCGGGCCTGCCGCCAGTGCGGGCGGGAAGGTTCTTCGTTTACGGCGCTCACGACCAGGGCCTGGTGCCGGCCAGCACCGTCAATCTACGCATCGAGGCCGGAGCCGCCTTCGGCACCGGTCACCACGGAACGACCGTCGGATGCCTTGTTGCCTATGACACTCTTCTGAAACGCCGCCGGTTCCGGCGCGTATTGGATGTCGGGTGCGGCACCGGTGTCCTGGCCATCGCCGCCGCGCGCACCGGCTCACCCATCGCGGTGGGAACTGACATCGATGGCCCTTCTGTGCGGATCGCGAACGAGAATGCGGTGCTCAATGCCAGCAGCGCGCGGTTCGTCCACGCGTC
>JAYTWT010000202.1:0-9649 GCA_043743295.1 Alphaproteobacteria bacterium
CCTAGGCGCGGCGATCCAGAACGACCTCCCGGTCCCGGCGCTGTTCGACCTCTATCCGATGCCGCTGCTCAAAGCGGGCGTTTTTGGCCTGTTATCGGCTGCCGCCTTCTCGTTGGCCCCGCTGGCTCGCGCGCGGACGACGCCGCCCGCCAGCCTGTTCCGCAGCGACCTGACGGGACAACTGAAGTTCGGCCCGGAGATGATCGGCGCGATCCTGGCGGCTATCGGCCTGGGTGCCCTGGCGATCTGGACCGCGCCGACGCCGTTTGCGGCCTCGATCATGATTGCGGGCGTGGCGGCGGCCTTTGTCCTGCTCTGGGCGTTTGGCTGGGGCGGCGCGATCTTGGCCGGGCGTATGCGCGGCGGCACGCGGGGTTCGCTCAGGATCGCGCTGGCCAACCTGGCCGGTCCCCGATCCGCGGCACGTACCGCCGCGCCCGCCATCGGGTTGGGCTTTGCCCTCCTGGCCGCCGTCGTGCTCATCCAATCCAGCCTGCTGCGACAGATCTCCATCACCGCGCCGGAGACGGCGCCCGCCCTGGTATTCACCGGCATCCCCGCCGACCAGGCTGCCGCGTTCGACGCAGAGGTCGCGCGCGGTTATGGCCATGCCGCGACGCCCGACGTTTACCTGCGCGCGCCATTCCTGACTGGACGGATCGTCGCCGTCAGAGGCCAACCGATCGACAAGTCCAAGCTCGGACCGGAAGGTCGCTGGGCCTATGATAACGACGTCAGCCTCTCCGCGCTGGGGCCGCAGCCGCATCATCTCGGGCCGCTGGTGGGCACCCAACTACGCCGGCCCACCCCTGATCGCCATGAGCCAGGACCCCGCGCGGGCCGCCAACATCAAGGTCGGCGATGAGATCACGTTGAACGTGCTGGGCCGGGAGATCGTGGCGCGCGTTGCGGTAATACGCCGGGTCGACTTCGGCAGCTTCGGCGCCAGTTTCCCCCTGGTGCTGACGCCGGCCGCGATTGAGGGTGCCTATCCACGTCAGGTTGCTATCGCCAAGGCTAGCCGCGCCGAGGAACTACGGATTGTAGCGACCCTGGCCGCCCAGTTCCCGCAGGTGAACATCATCTCGGTGCGTGAACAGCTGGAGGCGGCCACGCAGCTCTTCGATCAGGTCGCCCTAGCGGTGCGCGGCGCTGCTGCGGTGGCGCTGCTTGCGGCGCTGCTGGTGCTGGCCGGTGCCATCGCCGCGCGCGCCCAGGAACGCACTCGGGAAGCTGCGATCCTCAAGGTCCTAGGTGCCAGCCGCGCCCAGGTGCTGAGTGCCTATGTGATCGAGTATGGCCTGGTTGGCCTGATCTCCGCGGCAGCCGGGGTCGCCCTGGGCTATGCGGCGGCCTGGCCCATCGTGGTGAGGGTATTCGAGGCGCAATGGAGCGTCGACTGGGGTGGCGTGGCGGCCCTGCTGGGCGGTGCCTCCGGGCTTGCGGCGATCGGCGGCTTGATGGCCTCGTTCCAGGCGCTGTCGAAGCAACCGGCGGCGGCGCTGCGGAGCGAATAAGAGATCAGATCTGGCAGATCGCACTGATTACTTATTGGGCAAACATCTCGCGAAACTCGCCTGACAGGTGTTCGCGCTTGCGATGGCGCGACCTTTGGGTCCCAATAGTTTTCGACGGACGCGGGCTTCGCAATGCAGGACATCCAAGAGAGCCAGTTCCTCGACCGGCTGTACGATGCGGCGGTTGATCCGACGCGTTGGCCGTCGGTCATGGAGAGCTTGGCCGACTTACTGGGCGGCACCGGCGTCTGGCTGAGCCGGATGAGCGTTGCCGACGGCTCCGGCAACGGCATTGTCGCGCGCATCGATCCGGCGATGTCCAAGGTCTACGATAGGGACTACGCCAGTCTCAACCCATTCTCAAATGAGCCCGATCCCGAGGCCTATATGGCCGCCTGGACACCGGAAATTCTGACCGATGAGGCCTGGCTCCCGAAACCCGACCTGGAGCGAACCCCCTACTTCAACGATTTCATGCGCCAGCAGGATATCCACTCGGCGATGATTATCCGGTTGGAGGCGCACGGCACAGAGGTCTGCGCCCTGACCGTCAATCGCTCGTTCCGTCAGGGGCGATGGCAGGCCGAGGGGTTGGCGCGAGCCCACCGTCTGCACGATCACCTGCGCCGCGCGTTCCGCATGACCGAAACCCTGGCAATGGGCGGCGGCTTCCTGGCGACCGGGATGGTCGAGGCGCTGGATCAGTCTCCACACGCCTTGTTCGTCCTGAGCGCGACGGGTCGTATCCGTCGGATCAACACCCGAGGCGAAGCGCTGCTCAGCCAGGGGCTGGGTCTCAGCATGGTGGCTGGCCGCCTAGAAGCGGATCGCGCCGACCATGACCGCGTACTCTCAGCCCTGATTGCGGCCGCCGGGACCCGCGATCCCGACCAGCGCACTGCCGGCGACATGATGCTGGGCGTCTCAGAGGCTCGCCCCGCCATCTCGATCTCCGTCACACCGGTCCGATCTGTCCAGACGGCGGTGTTCGAAGACGGTCCTGCGGTGATTGTTTGTGTGACCGAAGCCGATGCCTCGCCTCTGTTGGGGGCGGACGACGTCCGACTGACGGGCCGGGAGCGGGATGCCCTAACCTGGGTCGCCGCCGGAAAGTCCGACTGGGAGATCGCGGCGATCCTGGGCTTGTCGCAGACTACTGTCCGGTTCCACGTAGACAACGCCCGCAAGAAACTGGGCGCTGTCAACCGCGCCCAGGCCGTGGCGCTGTTGGTCTCGAATTCGGGGCGGGTACAGTAGGCGGTGATCCTGCTAGCGTCGGCGTCGCAAAGCCGAATGGAAACTCCACTCCGGGATGAGGAACTGCCAGTCGGCGGCTTGGTGGTCCTCCGTCCAAATGCCGAGGGGCAACGCGTCGTCCGATAGCCCGCGCGCGACGGTGACCGACGAGCCGGGACCCGTAAGCTCCGAGCGTGCATGATTGGCCGCAGTATAGTCGTCCGGGTACTCCCGGATAATGGATCGTTCACCGGCCTCGCTACGCATCAACAGCAAGTAGGGTGCGAGCTTGGGCTCGCGGGACCGCCAGGCCCATATTCCGAGCAAGAGACATGGAGCGGCAATCGCCGCAGCCCAAATCAACCCCCGCTCAGTGTGTCTGGGGCCGAGCGTCCAATCTGAAGCATAGACGAAAGCGATCGGCCCCCAGAACCCCGCCATCGCCACGGAGGCAAGTGCGCCCGTCCTGCGGACCATGTCACGTTGACGCTTCGCCAATCGGTCCGCGCGGCGGCTCTCGGCGTCGAAGTGAGCGCTCATGGCGTGCCGCCTACGACGCCGCCGTCACCGGCACCAATATCTCCCCCCCGCCATCGCGGAACTTCTGGGCCATCTCCTGCATGCCCGCTGCGGCCACGTCGTTCTGGCCGCGCGCCTGTTCGCGAATGTCCTGGCTGATCTTCATCGAACAGAACTTCGGGCCGCACATGGAACAGAAGTGGGCGGTTTTGAACGCCTCCTTCGGCAGGCTCTCGTCGTGGTACTCGCGCGCGGTCTCGGGATCGATGCCCAGGTTGAACTGGTCCTCCCAACGGAACTCGAACCGGGCCCGTGAAATGGCGTCGTCCCACATGCGTGCGCCGGGGTGACCCTTGGCGAGGTCTGCTGCGTGGGCAGCCAACTTATAGGTCATCACGCCGACCTTAACGTCGTCGCGGTTGGGCAAACCTAAGTGCTCCTTGGGCGTGACGTAGCAGAGCATCGCCGTGCCGAACCAGCCGATCATCGCCGCACCGATAGCGCTGGTGATGTGGTCGTAGCCCGGCGCCACGTCGGTGGTCAGCGGGCCCAAGGTATAGAAAGGCGCTTCGCCGCAGACCTTCAACTGCTTGTCCATATTGGCCTTGATCTTGTGCATCGGCACATGGCCGGGGCCTTCGATCATCACCTGGACGTTATGCTTCCAGGCGATCTGGGTCAGCTCGCCCAAGGTTTCCAGTTCGCCGAACTGGGCCGCGTCGTTGGCGTCGGCAATGCAGCCCGGTCGCAGGCCGTCGCCAAGGCTGAACGACACGTCATAGGCCTTCATGATCTCGCAGATGTCTTCGAAGTGTTCGTAGAGGAAGTTCTCCTTGTGGTGGCTGAGGCACCACTTGGCCATGATCGAGCCGCCCCGGCTGACGATGCCAGTAACGCGGGTGGCGGTCAGCGGCACATAGGCTAGCCGCACGCCGGCGTGGATGGTGAAATAGTCCACCCCCTGTTCTGCCTGTTCGATCAGGGTGTCGCGGAACACCTCCCAGGTCAGGTCCTCGGCCACGCCGTTGACCTTTTCCAGCGCCTGATAGATCGGCACGGTGCCGATTGGCACGGGGCTGTTGCGGACGATCCAGTCGCGGATGTTGTGGATGTTGCGCCCGGTGGACAGGTCCATGACCGTATCGGCCCCGCAGCGGATCGACCAGACCATCTTGTCGACCTCATCGGAGACGTGGCTAAGCACCGCCGAGTTGCCGATGTTGGCGTTGATCTTCACCAGGAAATTGCGGCCGATAATCATCGGCTCCAGCTCGGTGTGGTTGATGTTGGCCGGGATGATGGCGCGGCCGCGGGCGATCTCGCTACGCACGAACTCCGGGGTGCAGAAGTCCGGGATCTCGGCACCGAAATCCTCGCCGTCGCGAATGAACGGATCGCTCTCCTTGCGGCGCTGATTCTCGCGGATGGCGACGTATTCCATTTCGGGCGTGATGATCCCCCGACGGGCGTAGTCCAGCTGGGTGACATTGCCGCCCGGCTTGGCGCGATAGACCCGGCGAGGCGCATTGAACTGCGGGGCCAGGTGCGCGCCCTTGGCGAAGCCGTTGTCGGCGGGCTTCACTTCGCGGGGGTTTTCCACCAGATCAACGTCGCCGCGACTGACCACCCAGGGTTCGCGGGTCTTCGCCAGACCCTTGTCGATATCGATGCTGACGGTCGGGTCCGTGTAGGGGCCTGAGGGATCGTAGAGCGTCAGCGCTGGCTCGTTGGCGCTCGGATGAACGGCCACCACGCGGAACGGCACGCGAATGTCGGGCCAGAGCACGCCGGGCTGGTACACCTTCTTGGAGCCGGGGCGCTCGCCTGTCGGGATGGCGGCGGCTGCGAGTTTACCGGTCGGCTTGTTCATGTTCGGCGTCCTCAAAACGGGACGGATCACAGGCGTCGGTTGGGGTGGTTGCCCTTCCCTTCGCCGGCATGACCCGGATCAGGTTCGACGGGTTGCGGGATCACCCGCCTCTCAGCCGCTTGCGCGCGGCCCCCCGAGGAGACGTCGAGATTAGGCCGCTTGCGATGATGGGGAAAGGAGATTTGCAGACGAAGGGCTTGGTCTGGCGTATCATGCGGGTGAGGGCCCTTAGGAGAACAACCGATGAAACGCGCGATCCTCGTTCTGGCCGCCGCAACGGCCGCCATTTCCACTCTGGCCGTGGCGGACAAAGTCTCGCCGTTGTCGCCGACGCCGCCGTCTGGTGCAGGCCTGCCGACCGGCCAGTGCATCCGCAGCCACGATATTCGCAACCATACCATCGCCGACCGCAAGACCCTGTTGATCGCGGTGGATCGCAAGGCGACCTATCGGGTGACGATGGTTGGTAGTTGCCTAGCCGGTGCTATCTCGTCTGATCCGATCATTACCCGCAACCCGCCGGGTTCCGACATCATCTGCAAGCCCATCGACATGGATATCGGCATCGCGCGTGAGGGTTTCGAGAGCCAGTGCATCGTTGATTCCATCGTCAAGATGTCGGCGGAAGAGGTCGCGGCATTGCCGAAGAAGCTCAAGCCTTAGGCTCTTCCTACCCATAGGGGCGTCATCGCCGGGCTTTTGTCCCGGCGACCCAGAAGCGCAGACGCTACAGGACTGACGACTGCGGTAGGCCTGTGCTTCTGGATGGCCGGGACAGGCCCGGCCAAGACGGTCTTTAGGAGGGCAAGATCAGTCCGCCGCCCGCCGCACGACCAAGCTCTTGCCTGCGTACGAGGCGACGGCGACCCTCTCCAGTCGTTGCACCTTACGGCCCGTCGCGCTCATGAACGTAACCTCGACGTTCACGCGACTTTGACCGGGCAATCCGAAGTGCACAGGCGTTGCGCCCTGAGCTCCATAGCCGCCCCCGGTAGAAACCTGACCGGTCCCCAGTAGCTTGCCCGATGGGGCATACACCCGGACCTCGGCACCCTGCTGGGTGAAGTGGCCTTTAGCGTCGAGGACAGTGACCTGCAGGCTCTTTCGAGCGGCTGCACGCGGCAGACGATTCTTGAACAGGAAGTGCCCGCCGACGTCGCTGTATCCATCCGTGAGGGACAAATCGACGGCCCCGTCGCGGTCATAGTCCACCCATGTGACGCCATGGTCGCCCGCGTCCAGCGGTCCGCCCTTGGTCAACACATTCACGAAACCCTGACCGCCCTGGTTGTGGAACAGACTGTCCGTCGGAACCTGGTTCGGCGCGGCACCGACGTAGGACATCACTGAAAGGTCGGGGTAGCCGTCGTTGTCGTAGTCGCCCCAGGCGGAGCCAACGGCCTCGTTCTCGACCGCCACGCCGGTCGCAGCGGCGACGTTGGCAAAGCCGGCCTTGCCATTACCGCGCCACAGCGCGTTGCGGCCGTAGTTGGGAACGAAGATGTCCAGGTTACCATCGTTGTCGTAGTCGCCGACCGCGCAGCCCACGCCGCCTTCGGTCGGCTTACGACCCGGGCTGGCCATGCCCAGCGCGGGGGCGACATCAACGAACGCGGTGCCATCGTTGCGCCAGAGCGCGTCGGTCTTGCCCGACTGGTTGGCCAGGAACAGGTCCAGGTCGCCGTCCTTGTCGTAGTCCAGCCAACAGGCACCGACCGTCGAGCGGAATTCGGTGGGGCCGACGCTGACAAAGGCCTGAACGAACTTGCCGCCGTCGTTGCGATAGAGCCGGTTTGGGCCTGCGCGGTCGGTGGCGAACAGGTCGAGGTCGCCGTCGTTGTCGTAGTCGATCCAGTTGTTTTGGCGCGAGGCTCGGCCTGGTATGGTTAGGCCGATCTCTTCGGCGACATTGGCAAAGGCCTTGCCGCCCATGTTGTGGAACACCGCCGTGGGCTTCTCGGGCAGGCTGGAGCCGGCCAGCAGATCGACCCAGCCGTCAGCGTCATAGTCGCCCCAGCTCAGGGCGCGAAACTCCCCGCCAGCGGTGGGCAAACCCATGGCCGGACCGATGCTGACCAGCACGCCCGCATCGTTGCGATAGAGCCGGATTTCGCCGCTTTTCAGAGACACCGCCAAGTCGAGGTCGCCGTCATTGTCGAAATCTGCCCAGGCGTTGGAGAGGCTACCCGCCATGCCCAGCAAGACTGGCTGCACCGATGTGAACGCGGGCTCCTTGATCGGTGCCGCGCCAGCCAGCACCAAGGCAGCGCCCGCCATCATGATCGGCAAGCTGCGTTTGGACATCGTCATCTCCTAGTAGGGCGTCGTCGCCTCAAGGTTCTTCTCGACCTCGGCCCGAGTGGTCCAAAGTGTGCGGAAGGTTTTGTCCGATAGGTGCTGCAGCTGGTCGCTGCGATGCGGCGAACCGGGTTGGGTCGAGTTGCCGTAACTCATTAGCCCGACCGCCTTGATCGGCGTGGAAAACTCCACCATCGACATCCAGGTCTCACCGTGGACCGGCGTGCGTTTGCCGTCCTTAAGCGGGCTCCAGGTGATCACGTGAAAGACGCCGGTGTTGCCGAATCCGCCGTTGCCTGGCAAGTCGATCTTGCCCAGCGCAAACCGCGAGACCTCGCCGAACGGCCGGTCCAATGCCCCATAGCTGGCCTTGGCCTCCGCAGCGGCAACCTTCAGCATAGCGACAGCCTGGGCGGGATCCTTCAGACCATACGGCGTGTCGATCGGGCGCGCGGCGTCCCAGCGGACCTTGTAATTGGCATCGCTGATGTAGTTCGGCCCGGCAAACTTGCGCGCCCAGGCCTCGAACAACAGCGCGCCGGTCGCCTTGGCATCGACCGTCCGGTCCCAGCCCTTGAGCACTGCGGCGGCGGCCTGAATTTCCGGATCATCACTACCGGCTGCTGCCGCCAAAAGGTCGTCCAAGACCCGGTCGGTCATCAGCACGTGGCTGGTCAGTTTGCGGACCACGAAATCGTCGAAGGTGATCTTCTTGGGGTCCGCCATCAGGTGCGACGACTGCTGCGCGCGCAGCGACATCGGCCCGTTGTTGGCCATGTAGGCGGGATAATCTTTGGCCTGGATCACCTGCGGATAGGTTGCCACCCAGGGCGGATCGTTTGTGTTGTGAACATATCCACTGGGCGGATCTATGACCTTCGGCAGGTCCTCATAAGTATGCGTCGTCGTCCACAGCGTTGCCGACGTATCGCCCGCGACCAACCCACCCCACTTGGCGACATCGCCATTGGCATGCTTGGGCAGGATGCCGTTGTAGAGGTACTGCACATGGCCTTCGCGGTCGCCGTAGACGATGTTGAATGACGGCACGTCCAGTCGCTTCATGACCGCTTGGTACTCGGCGAAGCTCTTGGATTTACCCATATCCCAATATTGACGAAGGCCACCCGAGCGATCCAGACCGGCGACGCGCAGGGCCACAGTCTTGCCATCCGCGCGCACGAATACCGGCCCGTGCACCGAGGATCGGAGTTCCAGCGTCTCGGTACGTAGCGTCCCGTCCGGTTGCTTGACCTTGAACGTTCGGGTTGAGGTCGTGAACGCCTTGACCTTGCCGTCGTAGAGATACCCGCCCGGAGCCAGCTTCAGCTCATAGTTGGTGGCCCCGAGGATGCCGTTGACGGTGTTGGTGAACCCCATGCGCGCGTTGAATGCAAACCGCAGGATCGGCAAGCCGACCTGGGTCGCGCCGTACATCTTGATGCCGGGCCCATTGAGATCGGCCTCGAAATAGGTGAGCTGGCTGGGCGCCCAGGGTAGGTGCGGGTTGGCCAGCAACATCGTATGGCCGCTGGCGGACTTCGCAGGCATCACCGCCCAGGCGTTCGAGCCCGCATCGGCATTGCCCATGGTCCGCGCTTGGGGCGCGACATAGACGTAGTTCATGAGCCGATGGCCATGCGCCATCACGTCCACGCCGGTGATCGGGAAGACCTGCAGCACCGACCGATCGAGGGCCTCCGGATGCGCCTTGGCGTAGGCGTTCATCCCAGCAGCGAAGGCGTCCAGGTTGGCGCGGAAGCTAGCCGGTTCCTTGGCGTACCAGAGCTTGGCCCGCTCATAGATACCGTTGGCGATCACCCAGGTGTCGCTTTCGACCTCCGCCTTACCCCAGTATTCGGCGGCCCGCCCCCGAGCCTGGCCGTAAAGCTTCACGACCACATCGCCGTGGTTCTTCACGGTCGCATAGCCGAAGCCATAGAACACCGAGGCCTCGTCTTTTCCGTATATGTGCGGCACGCCGTAGCTATCGAACAGGATTTCGCCATGCGGCGCGGCCAGGACCGGGGCCGCGGACAGGCCCAACAGGACCAAGGCGAAGACAGCGGAAATCAGGCTTTTAGCATACACGTGAAGAGGCCTCCCGGATCGCGGCTTAGAAGGTGTACTGAACGCGGGTGTACCAGGACCCGCCGGTGAAGCCGAAGGGCGACGTCCCCGGGAAATGGCCGCTGCCCAGCGCGGCGTT
>JAYTWT010000203.1:0-9991 GCA_043743295.1 Alphaproteobacteria bacterium
CGTTACCCGCGCTGGAGGTGAAGTCCAGCGGTGTCGAACTCGGACACCGGCTCCACCCCGAACAGGTGTTCTGCGATCTGGACGGCATTGAGCGCGGCACCCTTCAACAGTTGATCCCCGGCCACGAACAGCGCCAGGGTGCAGCCCGTGGGGTCGCCCAGATCGCGGCGGATGCGGCCGACCAGAACGTCGCCCTGGCCCTGCGCCTCTGACGGCATCGGGAAGTGGTTGCGGGGGCGATCATCGACGATCCGTACGCCAGCGGCCGCAGCCAGCACCTGGCGGGCTTGATCCGGGTCCACCAGCTGCTCAAATGTCAGCGACAAGGCGATGGAGTGCGCCCTCAGTACCGGCACGCGCACGCAGGTGACGCCGATCGGCAGTTCCGGCGCGGACAACAGGCGGCGGCACTCGGCGATGACCTTCAACTCTTCGCCGTTATATCCGCTGGCCTCGTCCACCTCGGCATTGTGGCTGAAGAGGTTAAAACCGTAGGGATGGGGCAGAACCTGCGGCGCGAACGGCCGGTCGGCAAGATAGGCTTGCGTCGACGCCCGAAGCTCCTCCATCGCCGCAGCGCCGGCCCCTGACGCGGACTGGTAAGTGGCCATTTGCACGCGGGTCAGGCCGAACGCGCGGGCCAGCGGTGCCATCGCAACGGCCGCGATGATCGTCACGCAGTTGGGGTTGGCAATGATCCCGCGATGGCCAGCTAGGGTGCCGGGGTTGACCTCTGGCACTACCAGCGGGCAGGCCGGGTCCATCCGGAAAGCTGACGAGTTGTCCACGACAACCGCACCGGCGGCCACCGCCTGGGGTGCAAACGTCCGGGACGTCTGCGCCCCTGCCGAGAACAGCGCCAGATCGACCCCGTCGAAACTGGCTCCGTCAAGCGCATCGACAGTTAGGATCTCATCGCGAAACGGCATCTTGCGGCCCGCTGACCGGGGTGAGGCCAACAGCTTCAGGCGCGAGAGCGGAAAGGCGCGCGCTTCCAGGCATCGGATCAACTCGACGCCCACGGCGCCAGTCGCACCAACGATGGCGACATTGGGATGGGCACGGGGGAAATTCTGGAAGGTCATAACGCTACGTCTCCTGATGGGGCGGAGGCGCGGGGAATGCCGTTCGGAAGGTGGCGGCCCCGCGCATCGGCGGGGCTCGGTCCGGGTATGGCGGCTAGGTCTTGACCCGGCACACACCCGCGAACGCCCCGCCGAAGCGGATCGTTTTCCGGGTGGTCATAATGGTCAGGCCTAGACTCATGGGGCGGCGTCTAGCGATTGCAGCCGCGCCTGTAAAGGGCCGCTAAACCACCTGACGGTGGCCGCCGCTCTCGACGGACCAGATCTTTTCGATGTTGTAGAAGCTGCGCACCTCGGGCCGGAATAGGTGGACGATCACGTCCCCAGCGTCGATCAGCACCCAGTCGGCCGCGGGCATGCCCTCGACGCGGCAACGTCCATGACCGGCGTCCTTGAGCGCACGCAGCAGGTGATCGGCCATCGCCCCGACATGCCGCTGCGAGCGGCCGGACGCCACGATCAGGCCGTCGGCGATCGGACTCTTGCCCTTCAGGTCGATGAATACGACATCCTGCGCCTGATCGTCGTCCAGCTTGGCGAGGATCAAGTCTTCGACAGCCGTGATACGGGCCTGGATTTCGGCCTCACCACTAGCGGCCGGTTTGGTTTTGCGCGACTTCGGCGCGGTCTCTAAGTTCAGCGGGGTAGCTCCTGTGTGTCCGCGCTCAAACCTCTTCATACCACAGAAAGGTGGCCGGGTCAGCCGCTGTCACGCCGACGGCTTCTGGCGGCGCTCGCGTAGCGCCGTGGAGGACTGAAAGTTAAACTTGCCAAACAGGAACGTCCAAGCCGGCGCGGTGGCGTAGGGCAGCCGGATCGCCGCCTGTGAGGGTTTGCGGAACCGTGCAAATCGTAGCGCAGCGGGCGAAAACCGGCTCTTCAGCGATATCCAGGGCCGCGAGACCACCGCAACCGGCACCTCATGCATGATCTGGGTCCAGCCCTTCCAGCGGTGGAACGAGGCTAGGCTATCGGCGCCCATGATCCAGACGAACTTCACGCCCGGAAACCGCGCCTTCAGGCCCCGGATCGTATCGACGGTGTAGTTAGAACCCAGCTGCGTCTCGACCGCTGCCACCACCATGCCATAGCCGTGCGCCAGCGCCTTCGCACCCGCGATCCGCTCCGTCAGGTCGGCGGTCTCTTGGCGGGATTTCAATGGATTCTGCGGCGAGACCAGCCAGATTACCCGGTCAAGACCCAGCCGCCGCTTAGCCGTCTCGGCGACGTGGGCATGGCCGTCGTGGGCCGGATTGAACGAACCGCCGTAGAGCCCGACCGTCATCCCGCGCTTCAGGTCGAAACCCAGGCGCAGCGCCTTGGGCTTTCCGGCAAGGGGCGCGCGACGCGCCGGTCCTGCAAACCACATAGGCCAGTCAACCGGCGCGGGGCGGTGTCGGTACGCCCCCGCGATCAAGGTGAGGATCGCTCTGATGCACGCGGGCGCGAACCGTGAAGACACCGTCGCCGGCCAGCACCCCACCGCGCGCAAACAGCCGCCCGTTCTGCCAGTTCGAAAGGCCCAGTTCCGGGCGGTTCAGCGCGTACTGCCCGTCCACCCAACGGGTGAATCCATCGCCGACGAACGGGGCGTCAATCGCGGCGTAGAACCGCTCGTGCGCCGCCGCATCCTCGGCGATCAGCGAAGCCCCGAACCGCGGACTATAGCGGTTGAACAGGGCCACCGCCTCGGCCAGACCCCCCACGATCTTCAACGAGACCTCCGGAGTCTCCTCCCACTCCCACTCGCGGCCCAGATCAGCGTCGGCCAACGGCTCGGCCAGCGCCTCGTCCATCGGCCCCTCGGCGCGGATAACGGTGGTGCGAGCGGTTCGCCAGCGCTCCGGCAATCGCGCGAAGTCCGCCGCCGCCACATGCAGTTTGCAGCCTCTGCGCCGCTCACCTGCCCGCGCCAGGGCCTCCAGGAACACCGGTAACAGGTCATCCGCCCGCTCCGCCACGATGCAGCAGACGTTCAGGCTGTTGCACACCTTGCGGTCCAGGGAATGAAACACGGCGGCGTGGAATCGATCCGCATCCGCCGAGCCATCGGCGATCAGCCACGCCCCGCCCGTGCCGTGTAGGCTGACCGGCGTTCCGGCCTGACGCGCAATCGCACCCAACTGCGCCACAGCCGGGCCCGACCCCCGCGCCACGGCCAACGCCAGCGACGTATCAGCAAACATCGCCCAGCCGGCGGCGTGGGCTGCGCTATCGACCAGCACCGCAGCGCCCGGCGGCAAACCGGCATCGGCCAGCGCCGGATCCAGCGCCACAGCGACGATCGCCCGCGCAGTACCCAGGGCATCAGAGCCGATGCGGAACACGACCGTATTGCCTGCGCGGATCACACCCGTAGCGTCGGCAAACACGTTGGGTCGCCCTTCGAATACAAAACCCACTACCCCCAACGGGGCCATCAGCTGGTCCACCGTCCAGCCGGAATGCTCAATACGCTCCAGCACGCGGCCGCGCGGCGGGTCGGCGTCGCGCCAGGCCCGAAGGCCCTCGACCATATCGGCCCGCATCGAGGCCGACACGGCCAGCCGCGTCGTCGAGCGCCCTCGCGCCCTCGCCGCCTCAACGTCGCGCGCATTGGCCGCGGCGATGGCGGCCCAGATCGCGTCGTCTTCCAGCCGGGCGGCAAACGCATCGAAGAAGGCGGTGATGGCACCCTCGCTCACCTGCCCCATTCGAGCAAAGGCTGCGCTTGCGCTGGCTACGGCTGACCGGGCGGCCTCGCCATGAGCTGCGGGAATATGCAGAAGGTCGCCGCTGTCCTGAACCACGACCAGCCGGTCGCCAGGACGGAACGCCGCCGCCAGGTCCGCGCTCACATAGGCGACCCGGTCCCCAGCAAACGGGATCGCTTGACCCGGCGCAAGCGCCTCCAGCCGTCCCGTCCGGACAGCCTCTGTCTTGCGCCCTGACGTTGCGTCGTCCACGCGGCCCCCATTTGCTCAGACTGAGCCTTACACGCAGGGAGGCGAGATCGCCAAATCTGCGGTGCTCAGTATAGGTTGCTGAGGTCTCCTCCGTTTCCGGCTCGGCGGGCGCGAAACTTAGGGAAGGCCGCTACTTCGGTCGGTGCCGGTGCGTCTTGAAGAAGGCCCACATCTCTTCGCTGGCGTTGAACGCCTTGGAAGGTTCGTCCGCACCTGCGCGGCCCGGGCGTCCACCTGGCCAAGCGTGGCCGTTGGCGGCAACGAGAGTGTAGACCACGTCTGCACCGGACTTGCAGCCACTCCAAATGGTCGTCTTGGACGCAGGCCCCTGGGAGGTTTTGGAGGCCCCACAGCCATTCATTTTCGCCCAGTACGCCGCCTGGGCCTGCGCCGGCGCAACCGGGCGATCTTCGGCCGGCGGTCCACCCTGCAAGGTATCTGACCTTAGACCTAGCGGTCCGCCGGCTCCGGGAACGGTGTGATCGTCTGCACCCACAATGATGAAGGCCGGAACCGGTCCTACCGAAGGCGGCTCGTCCCCGAACACAGCGCCAACCACAGGCGCAATCGCCGCGATCTTGCCGGAAAGTTCCCGCCCTATCCGTTGCGTCAGCATCCCGCCATTCGACATGCCGGTTACATAGATGCGTGCCGGGTCCGCCCGGCCTGCAGCCACCAGCTTGTCGATGATAGCCGCGACGAAACCAACGTCATCCACCTTGTTGCGCATGGCGTAGGCGCAGCAGTGGGTCGCGTTCCACGTCAGAATCCGCCCCCCGGCCAGCCCACCGGTCCCCCCAGGATAGACCGCGATCAACCCCTCGCGCGCGGCCACCACATCGAACTGAGTCATGTTGACGGCGTTGTCAGGGTTGCCGCCGCCGCCATGCAACACGATCACAACAGGTGCTTTTACGCCGCCGGAAAAGTCATGAACGAGGAACGTCCGTTCGCGTCCGTCGTGGTTCAAGGTCTCGCCCGACAACAGGCCAGGGGCCGCCTTCGTTGGCGATGCTGAGATCATCGCGAACGTCACGGCAATAGCGATTGGCAGCGCAGCGAGACGTCTAAAGAACATTGGCCGCTTCCTCGAATAGAAAGATCGATCAGCTATCGCCCCGTATAGTTTGCGTCGCGCTTTTCCATGAACGCCTTCATGCCTTCCAACGCGTCTTCGGTCTTCAATAGGGGCAGCAGTTGCAGGAACACATGGTGGACGTGTTCATCGAACCCTTCGGATAGGCCCATCCGCATCAGCCGCTTGGAGGCCTGAACCGCCAACGGTGCATTCGCGGCGATCTCAAGGGCCAGCTTGCGCGCCTCGGCGGCAAGGTCAGCGGCGGGGACCACGCGCGAGACTAGGCCCAGATCGAAACACTCCTGGGCGCTCAGGGTGCGGCCCGTGAAGATGATTTCAGCCGCCTTAGACCAGCCCAGCAGACGCGGAAGGATCCAGGTGCCCCCAGACTCCGGCACGATCCCGCGCTTGACGAACGCGGCGGCCATCTTAGCGCCTTCGGCCATCACCCGGATGTCGCAGCCCAGGGCCGTGTCCATGCCATAGCCCGCCGCCGAGCCGTTCAGGGCGCAGATGGTCGGCGTGCCAAGATTGAAGATCACCGTCGGGGGTGTGGTCCGAAGGTCGATATCGGTGGAGGTAGACGTGCCCGACAGGCCGGTGCTGCCGCTGGTCGCGCCGCGTAAGTCCAGGCCGGCACAGAACGCCCGGCCCGCGCCGGTCAGGATGATACAGCGCACATCCTTGTCGCGGTCGGCCTTCAACATCAGCTGCGCCAACTGGTTCAGCATCGGCCCGGAGATGGTGTTCATCCGATCAGGTCGGTTGAGCGTCAGGGTCGCGATGTGTTCAGAGACCTCATAGAGGACCTCATCCTCAACAACTTCGGTGGCGACGGTGCCGTCAGCGGGTGCGACCATGGGGGTTCCTCCGGAGGTTCTGTTTTGGCGACCTTAATGGCGCAAGTCCCGCCGCGCTATCGCGGCAATCAATAGACTTGGCGGTTTTGGCTACCGCTCTTGGTGGCGAGGCGGAACCGCTGCTCGATCGGAGTTGCAGGTTTCAGGATGTGGTCGCGGACCCGACCACCCACCGCCGGGCCGTGCTTGAAGCCGTGCCCCGATCCTGCGCCGACCAGCCACACGCGGTCATGGCCGGGCAATTGGTCGATGAGGAAGTCGCCGTTAGAGCTGTTTTCGTACTGACAGACCCGAGCGTGGATCAACGGGGCATCAGCCAGATCCGGGAAACGCTGCGCCAGATAGACCCTAGCCTGAGCGACGCCCTCAGCGCTGACCTGGCGACTTTGCGTGTCTGGGTCAACCACCTTGCCGTGGGCGTCGAAGGCGATCTTGAAGCCTTGCCCTTCCAGGTCGGGAAAACCGTAGACCAGATCGCCGTTGTTGAAGTCGGCCCAGACCGGTAGTTGTCCCGGCGACCATCGCGTATCGCCCGCCGCCGCCCCGAAGTGATAGACCTCTTGTCGCGTCGGCACGATACGGCCGCCCAGAAGCTGAGGGAACAGGGCCGGCAGCCAGGGGCCGCAAGCATAGACCAAGGTGCGGGCTCGGACCCCCGGCGCGACCTCGTAGACATCGGCCTCAAGTCCCGGTGCAGCGGCCTGGGCGATCACCGGCATCAGTCCAGCGTCGCGCACCACCGCCTGCACGGCGCGCCCGGCGATCAGGGCACCGGAGCGGGTTTCCAGGAACCCCTGTTCGCCGTCGCGGAACATCATCTGCGGGAATTCTTGTCGAAGGTTCGCCAAATCGAACACCCGGTGTTCCAGCCCGCGCGTTTTGAGCCACATCAGGCTGGAGGCCATATAGGCGTCATCGGCTGGCGAGAACCACAAGACGCCGGTGCGGTACAGGATCGGCAAGCGCCCCTGGCGCGATGAGAGTGCGGCCCAGGCGGCCAGTGACACCTCGGCCATCGGTGAATACAGCGGGTCGCCTCCATAGCTGATCCGGATCACCCGGCTCTCGCCGCCGGACGAGGCGCGCGCATGGCCGGGGCCATAGGCATCCACCAGAGCGACCTTCATCCCCGCCTTTACGAGCGACCAAGCCGTCCAGGCCCCGAACACACCTGCGCCGACCACCGCGACGTCATGGGTGTGACGAGCCGTCGCTTTGGCCTTTGCACTTCCGGCGCTCACTGCCGCCGCTGTTCCGGCCATCGCCGCTCTCCGCGTCCAGCCCATCGGCTTATCCCACCAGCAGATAGACGGCGAACAGCACCACCATCACCCCATCGATGATCACCGCGCTCATGGCCTTGGCACGAAAGGCGGGCTGGCTGAGCACCAGACCGATGAAGGTCAGCTTGCTGGCACCGGCGACGAGCAGCACCAGAGGCCGCGCCTCCACATGGAACGCCCCCCAGATCAACATCGCCCCAGTTAGCCCGATCAGGACCCCCCAATTGCGCGCGAGAAGCGTCGCAAGCGCCCCTTCCGGCCCGACCCCAAACATCGAGACGAACAGCGCGCGCGGCGCAAAGGCGGCGGCGACCATCGTCAGGGTCAACAGCCCTGCAGCCAGCATGATCCATTTGAAGTTGGCGATGATGAGGTCCATGGCCACCAACCTAACCCTCCCTGGCGAATGCGGCCAGCACGGCCTCCGGATCATGCCCCAAGGCCACCACACGTGACGTCCAGCGCTCCAGCGCGTCGTCGTAATAGTCGAAGATACAGGGGCTGCAGCCGCGATTGCAGCAAGACTCCGGGTCCGGTTTCGTCGGCGGACGCGGGACGGCGCGGTCCATCGCGTTCAGCTCAACGACGCGAAGCGAGGATATGGTCGACCCCCGCGATCACCCGGTCGCCGTAGGTCAAGCCCAAGACCGTCGTGTGGCTGGCGGCTTCGACATTGTCGATCATGCCGGCGCGAGACTCGCGACCCGGCGCGTGACGGACCACGTTCCAGGGGCCCATGCGATCGGCGGGTCCAGCCGTGATTACCGCTACCGGCCATTCGGGGTCTAAAGGACGTGCGCCCGCCTGTTCGCCGGCCGCGCGCCAGGCGAGCACCTCTGCCAGGGCCGCACGGCTTTGACGGCCGGAGATGAAGCCTCGACGCTTCTCGGCTTTGCCGGCCGGCGGCAAGCCAATGCGGTCGCCCATCAGATAGAGCGGGCTTTTCAGGCCCAGGCTGCCCGTCACCGCCCCGACCCGCGCCAAAATAGTCATGCCTTTGACGAACGTCTCGGCGCCCGGAAGCGCAATCATCTCAGGGGTGACCGCGTCGATCAGCACCAAGCCCGCCACCTTGTGCGGATTGCGCGTGGCGTACTGGCGTACATAGAGCCCGGCCATGGAGTGGCCCATCAGGATGAAGGGGCCCTGCTCGCCCGACTTGGCGATCAGCTTTTCCAGGTCGCTGACGATGGCGTCACCGTCGCGCACGCCGGGCACCGCGTCGGAATAGCCCATCCCCGCGCGGTCGTAGGCGCAGGACCGCAGGCCCTTGGTGGTCAGCTTCTGTTGCAGGGCGGCGAAGTCGGCCGCGCCGCTGAACGCGCCAGCCTCCATCCAGATCACCGGACTGGCAGACTTAGGCCCCTCGCAGACCAGCCGCAGCTTGTGGCCGCCCACATCGATCCGATCGCCGCGCGGCGTTTGCACCCGGCTGACCACCTCAGCGGCCACGGCCAAGGTGCCCCACGCGGCAACGAGGATCAGGAGGGCAAACAACACAACGCGCATGGGTCCTCGTAGATCGAATGAGGACCCGATGCGAGGCCTCTGCAGATTGGCTATTCTGCCGCGACGGGCAACGGCACCCGCGCGGTCGCGGCAGTAGCGCCCGCCGCCATCTTGTCCAACCGCGCACTGATGATGCCGTTCGCCTGGGTCATGATGTTCGTGACCAGCTCAGCGCAGGTCGGGATATCATGGATCAGGCCCTGGCTCTGGCCGACGGTCCAGATGCCGCCGTCCAGGTCGCCCTGCTTCATCACATTGGTCCGCCCGCGGATGCCGGCCACCAATTCGCGCACGTCGTCGATAGTCTTGGTCGTGTCCTGCTGGATCCGCGCCACTTCCTCAGAAATCGCGTTGCGGGCCACCCGCGAGGTGTTGCGCAGGGTGCGGTTGATCAGCAGCGTGTCGCGCTCGGTCCCGTCGACGATGCCCTGTTTGACGTTGTGATGAATCTTGCACTCCTGGGTGGCCATGAAGCGGGTGCCCATGTTGACCCCATCCGCGCCCAGCGCCAAGGCGGCCACTAGACTTCGTCCATCGGCCATGCCGCCAGAGGCGATCACCGGCACGTCCACCGCGTCCACGGTCGCCGGCAACAGTACGGTCAACGACACATCGTCCTCACCCGGATGTCCGGCGCACTCAAAGCCGTCGATGCTGATAACGTCCACGCCCATGCGCGCCGCGGTCACCGCGTGGCGGACTGAGGTGCATTTGTGGATCACGCGGACGCCGTTAGCCTTGAAGTCGGCCATGTGCTCGATCGGGCTGCGGCCGGCGGTCTCAACGATCTTGATACCGCTCTCGATGATCGCGCGGCGATATTCGTCATAGGGGATGGGGTTCAGCGACGGTAGCAGGGTCAGATTGATGCCGAACGGCTTGCTCGTCAGCTTCTTGGTCTTCTCGATCTCAGCCAGCAATTCTTCCGCGGTCGGGAACATGTGGGCGACGATGAAGCCCAGGGCCCCAGCATTGGCAACTGCGGCCACCAGCTCACCCAGGCCCACTCCGGTCATCCCGCCCATCACCAGAGGCGTCTCGACCCCGAACATTTCCGTCAGACGTGTCTTCAGCATTTTTGAGTTTCCCACCTGGAGTTTTCTTGGTTGACCTGACTTTCGACCAATCGGCGGCGGCCCGCAACGGCTATCCGGCCTTCGCCAAGTGTTCGCCCATCAGGCGATGCAGGAGGTTGATGGCCTTCAGCGGTCGGATCATCACCTTGAAGTTC
>JAYTWT010000204.1:0-22137 GCA_043743295.1 Alphaproteobacteria bacterium
CGGTGGGCCATTCCAGGGTTTGCCCTGATGTTCGGCGTCTTGATCGAAATTCTGCAGGCGAATATGGGCTATGGGCGGCACGGCGATTGGCGCGATCTCGTCATGGACACCCTGGGTATTGCGGCGGCCGTGCTGCTGTTCTGGGGCTGGATGCGACTGTCACGCCGATGACCCTACGCCACGCCCCTTGGGAGGAGGCTGGCGAGTTTCGCATCGGCCTTAAGCCCCTTACTTCGGAGCGGTGGTTCGAGGGTGGCGAGACCGATCCCGCCGCCCGCAAGGATCAGCTTCTGGGGACTCATCCGCAGGCGGTTTGGGCGGAGCTCGCGGGCTCTCGCGAGGCGCAGGCGGAAATCCTTGAATTGGTCTCCGATACCCTCGGGCCTGTGGACAGCGACCCTGCTCAGCCCCCACTCTGGCGAGCAGCCCGGGCCGTTGCCGATGACCTTTGCCTAATGGAACGCCACGACGGCGTCTGGCGACTGACCGCCCTCTCGCTCTGCGCGGGCAGCCTATTCACGGCCGCCGAAGTTATTGGCCGCAGCCTCTCCGAACTACATCGCCCGGTGACCGGCTTCGAGGCGCGATTGCTCACCCGCGTGACCCGGATCTTTGACAGCCTTCGCGATGGCCTCATTCTGGAGCGGCGAAACTGGAGCGTAGTTTCGTCGCCCGACCTCTTCCTGCCGGACGCCGCGCCGATGCGCGCCGCCATTCCCAACATCGACCCGGCCCAAGCCGCCGAGGCGCTGCACGTTCGCGTCGAGCGTCAGACCCTGCGCCGGTTGCCGCGCACCGGCGGCGTGGTGTTCTCAATCCGGGTCTGGATCGACCCGCTGTCCACCATCGCCACCAACGCTGAGCGGCTTGTCCGATTCGCCGCGGCCTGGCGGACCGCCCACCCGGACTTCCGCGCTTACAAACAACTGGCGCTCTATGACGATCTGGTCGCCCGGGTGATCGACGGCGGCTGACCTCACCCCTATGCTCGGCCGATGTCCGAAGCGCCCGCCCCCAAACCGTTCCTCTATCTGGCCGTGCCCTGCTATGGCGGAGTCTTGAACCTCTATTTCGTGAACTCGATGTTGGCCTTGCAGGATGCCTGTCGGGCGCGCGGCATCGGCCTGTACATCGACCTGATGGGCGGGGACGCCTTGATCACCCGCGCGCGCTCGCGGCTGGCGGCGCAGTTCCTGGCTCACCCGGACGCCACCCACATCCTGTTCATCGACGCCGACATCGGGTTCGCGCCGGAGAACGTCTTTCGTCTGCTTGAGGCAAACAAGGAGGTGATCGCCGCTGTCTGTCCGCTGAAACGGATTGACTGGGAGAAGGCCCGCCGGGCCGCCAAAGCCGATATCGCCGACCTGCAGGCGGTATCCATCGGCTATGTGGTCCGCTTCCTGCCCAACCCCGAAAACAGCGTGCACGTGGACGACAATGGCTTTGCTCAGGTGGCCTATGCTGGCACGGGCTTCCTGCTGATCAAGCGCGACGCTATGCAGCGAATTTGTGATGCTCACCCTGAGCTTCGGGCTAAAATGCGCGACATGGCCGACACCATGGCCACCGAAGCGGTGATGGTGTTCGACACCATGGTCGAGCCGGAAACCGGCCAGTATCTGTCCGAAGACTACGCCTTCTGCCGTCGCTGGCGCGACCTGGGCGGCGATATCTGGGCCGACTTCGAGGCGCGCCTCACCCACGTCGGCCACGCGGCCTACACCGGCAGCTTGATGGATGCACTGAAGGCAGGGGTTTAGGAGCCCACTAGGCCGGCGCAGTGGCCTGTTGGCGTTGCAACGCGAGAGCGACGCGAGTCGCCTCATAGCTCTGCCGGTTGATCCGATACCGAGCGTAACAGGCAGCGGCGATCAGACCGGGAACCGTTGCAATCGCCCCATCGAATAGAACCAAGTTGAACAGCGTTTCGTCGGGGACGAGGCCCGGCTTGGCCTTGGCCGGGAACTTGATAAAATCGATCACGAACCCCGCCAGCGCGATACCCATCGCCTGATCCAGCTTTCCGGCAAAGGCGCGGGTGGAATAGAATATGCCTTCCTGCCGGATGCCGTGCTTCAGTTCATTCTCATCGGCGATGTCGGCGAGCGCGGAATTCACGCCGATGTTGAGCACCGCACCCGCACAAGCGGACCCGGCGGAGAAGGTGATCAGCAACGGCAGCAGGCCGGTCGTCGCACCGCTCAGGAAGCCCATCTGTCCCAATACGACGGGGATGGCTGGAACTATCGCCAAGCCAAGCGCTCCGGCGATGATCACGACCTTCTTGTCGAACCGTCCGTGCAGGCGCGCCGAGAACAGAAACGCCGCCAGGAATCCCACGAAGCTACCAATAATATAGTAGCGCAGGTCGCTGCTGGAGATGCCCCAGTAGTAGCTGAGCACATAGAGCCGCAGCACCTCGCGCACCCCCAGCATCATGGATAGGAAAAAGAAGGCGATCAGAAGCCAGAGATAATTTCGGTTTGAGACCGCCTTGACCACGTCCTTGAAGAATTCGGCGGGACTGAATTTTGGAGTCTTCAGAGCGGGCTGTGGAAGAAAGGGGATGCGATCCCGGGTGAACCACGCCGAGATAAACAAGATCGCCACGACACAGATGGCCATCGTCGCACCAAATCGCGACCAGGGTTCGGGATTGAGCAGCCCGTTGTGAAACTGGGCGCTCTTCGGAAAGAAGAAGGTCAGGGCGATGTACGACATCGCTGAGCCGCCGGCCCAGGTGAAGAAGTTATTGTAAGACATTACCTTCGAGCGCTCGGTGTAGTGGGGGGATAGCTCCCCGCCCAGCGCCAGGTGCGGCGTATGGAACACCGCCATGAACTGGCGCATCAACGACACGGCGACGCCGCACCAGATTGCCAAGCCGAAACTCCCAAGCCCGGCTGGTGGATTGAAGATGGCGAAAAAGCAGATGGCAATTGGGATCGGTGCCGCGAACATCCAGGGATGCCTGCGCCCCCACTTGGTGTTGGTGGTGCGGTCCGACCAGGAGCCCACCAGCGGATCGACGATGCCGTCCGCGATCAGGCTGGCTGAAATCGCCAAGCCAACCCAGGACGCCTTCACCCCAAGCACCTGATTGTAATAGAGCAGCGCATAGCTGGAGACCGCGAACAGGGCGATGGTTTCGGCGGCGCTGCCCACCCCGAACGCTAATTTGGTCTTCAGCGTCAATCGGTCCGAGTCGGCAGCGGCGAGCGTCATCGAGAAGATCCTCCAGATCGCGTTCTAATGACGCGCTGATCTCAACAGGCCTCAAGGAACCGGGGCCGTCAAATTGTAACCTTGCGAAAACCGTTCCGTACGCGACAGGCGCGCCTTGGGACGGCATGATCGCTCACGTAGCGCCGGAGTGGGCGCGGGAGGATGTTCGCTTTGAAATCCCTGATACTGATCGCCGCCGGTGCCGCTTTGCTCACCGCGTGTTCGCCCGGCAAGCCTGCCGCACCGAAGGCGCCCTCGCAGGCAAAATTCAACACGGACCTGCCGATGACTGAATTCATGGGCCACTTCGTCGATCCCGCCGCCTTCATGTACTGGAAGGGCTCCGGCATCGAGCTGACCGAAAAGGGTGAGCGCGATCTGAGCCCCACCACCGACGAGGGATGGGACGTGCTGATCTCTGGCGCCACCATGCTGGTCGAGGCGGGCAACATCCTACAGCTTCCGGGCCGCACCCGAGCCCCGGAAGCGGACTGGAACAAGTATGCCCAGATGCTGACGGATCGCGCACTCATCGCGCGGGCGGCCGCCGAGAAGCACGATAAGAAGGCGGTCTTCGACGAGGGCGGCAAGGTCTACGAGGTCTGCGTCGCCTGCCACGAGCAGTTCGTGATCCAGCCGGACCTGAAAGCCAACGGCCCCGCCAAGGGTGACCCGCTGCCAGTTTTGCCGTCGAAGAAGTAGGGGTTCCTCGGATCGAGGCCCTGCAAGCCCAATCGCCGGGGCGCCCGCTCCCAACCCTCTCCCTCTCGCTTCGCGGGGGAGAAGAGGTGGCGCTGTTTCACCTCCGCGCCCTCTCCGCCGGCACATTGGCGAGGATGCCCGCTTCATTGCCGGGCTGGCCCGCCGGAATCAGCTCGTAGAATCCCGACAGCCGCAGTCGCACCATCACCGGCTTCTCACTGGAGTTTGAGAACTGCCAGCCCTGGATACCGTCGAACGGTGCGGTCAGCGCACCCTGCTGCTGCAGGCCGAAGCCCTGTTTGTAGGTGGCCACGGTCATCGCCTGCCCGGCAACGGGCGTCGTGTGGCCGTGCTGGTCGTAGTGGAAATCGCGCGGCTCCCTGGTCCCGATCACCTCCCAGGCATAGATCAGGGTGGCGTCCTTCTTCATCCGGACCTTGTATTCCAGCTCTGACTTGTCGGCCCCGGCCATGAAGTCACCGAGTGGGATTTCCACCGCGTCGGTCCGGAACGGCGTGTCGTATTCGCGCGAACGCGGTGCGGCGGCGCTCGTGGGATCGATAGTCTTCTCGTCCGGGGCCCAGAGGCGCGATAAGCCCGAAAGCTTGCCGACACCCAGAGGATCGCGATTGAATTCCGCAGGCATGATGGCCCCCAATACGATCAGAGCCGCCGCCGCAAGGCTCGCCAAGATCGAGATGGTCAGTCCACGAGCGGACATCGGACGCGTGGGCTCCAGGCTCATGTGACGGCTCCCCCTAGGACATATCCGGCGATCTGGTGTCCGGCCAGGACGAAGCCGGCCAGCATCAAGAGTACGTTGGCGGCCTGGGCGGTTGGTTCGAACCCACGGGTCCGGCGCCAGATCATCATCGCCATCAAAATCAGACTCAAGGCCAGGACTTGGCCCAACTCCACCCCGACGTTGAACGACACCAAATTGACCAGAAGGCCGTCGGGATTGAGGTTCAGCGCTTGAAGCTTGGTGGCCAGCCCGAACCCGTGGATCAAGCCGAAGCCGAAGACTGCCACCCGCGCATCCGGCTGCACGCCGAACAGGGTGCGGAACCCGCCGAGATTCTCAACCGCTTTGTAAGCTACGGACATGCCAATGACGGCATCCACCAGATGCGGCTCGACCTTCAGTTGGAAGAACACGCCTGCCAGCAGGGTCAGTGAGTGGCCCAGCGAGAACAAGCTGACGTAGAGGGCGATCTGGCGAAAGCGGAACAGGAAAAAGATCACGCCGACCAGAAAGGCCAAGTGATCGTATCCGGTCACCATGTGCTTGGCACCCAGGTAGGCGAAGGGGATCGGGTCAGGCCCGCGGGTTGCCGCCACGAAGGCGGCGTCCGATCCTCCGATGTTGTGGGCCGCCGCCGTGCCGCCGCATAGGATCGCGGTCAAGGTCGTGAACGTGGCCAAAAATGATCCGTGCAGAACTCGGTTCAAAGCCGAATCCCAAAGCGAGGCCCGAGCGCCGCCACCGCCGCATAGAGGATAACCGTGACTGCGCACCCCAGCGCGAGGGCGCCCCAGAACGATATTCCATGCCGCAGCAAAACAGGGATCAGCAGAAACATTGGAAGCGAAGGTAAGACATACCAAAACGTTGCCTCGGCATGGGCCGCCAGTCGATCGGCATCCTGCGTGTCTCGCCATAGCCAGATCATCGCCAAAATAGACACCAGTGGCAGCGACACCACGAGCGCACCGAAACCGGGGCTGCGCTTGGCGATCTCAGAGACCGTCGCAACGATCAGTCCAGAAATCGCAGCCTTGAGAATGAGATAGAGCATCTCGCCCCCACATTTGTAATCCACGCATACCGCGATTTCAGTACGTGGGCGATGTCATCTCGAAAAAAGAACGGGGCGCAGTGGTCTGCACTGCGCCCCGAAAAATTCAGCCTTGGCTTTTCAGCTTAGAACGACTTGCGCACCGTCGCCCCATAGGTGCGGGGCGGGTTGGTCAGGAAGCCGTAGCGGGCGCGCAGGCCCCGCTCGCGGTCGATGGCTAGGCGCGCACGTTCGTCGCCCAGATTGTTGACGAAGGCGGCGGCCTCCCAGCCCTCGCCACGCACGCCGACCCGCAGATTCAGGACGTCATAGGACGGCAAGGTGAGCGGGAAGGACAGCGACGAAGCCGTCGAGGCACCGACATTGGTGAACAACGGCGCGGCGGTGCGCGGGTTGTTCTCCTGGTCGGAAATCTGGGTGACGCGTGCGCCAACGTGTTGCCAAGTCAGGTTGGAGAACGTCTCCATCCCGTTCGACAGATCACGCTTGTAGCCGACGCTGATCGAGCTTTGGAACTTCGGCACCGTCGGCAAGCGATTGCCGTTGCGCAGGCCTTGGATCACGACGCCCTTGGAGTCCAGCAGGCTCGAGGTCAGCTTGGCATCGTTGTAAGAGGCCGTGGCCGACACGTCGAAGTTATCGCTGAGCTGGAAGGTCGCCTCTGCGTCGAAGCCCGTCGACTTGGCGCTCGGCAGGTTGGCGATGATCCGCGACGAGCAGCTGCCGGCGTCGATGGTGGCCTGCAGGTTGCTGATGTCGGCATAGAAGCCGGCCAGATTGACCGTGCCCCGGCCACCAGCCACCTTGGCCTTCACGCCCGCCTCGTAGTTCCACACTGTCTCGTTAGTAAACGAGGGTTTAGAAAGTGCCCCGAACGAGGCAAAGTCTGCGGGCGTGCAGAGCGGGCGGTTCAGCGGATCGTTGACCCCGCCCAGCCGGAAGCCCTTGGACACCTGGGCGTTCAGCGTCACGTCGTCGTTCGCCTCGTAGGCGACGATGACCCGCGGTGCAAAGTTCTGGGCCGTGGTCCGACCTGGGAACGCGAGGGTCTGATCCGCAAAGATGCCGTCGAAGGTCAGGGTGCGGGTTTCTTCATAGTCCGCAAAGCGGGCGCCAGCCGTAACATCGAGGCGATCACTGACGGCATAGGTCGCTTCGCCGAACACCGCGTACTGCACCTGATTGTAGGGCACTATCGAGAAGTAGAGGTGATCGGTCGGCGCCACGACGCTGGCGCTGGGGATCCCCGAGCGGGCGCTGAAGCCGGTGACGATCAGGTCCTGGGCATAGTTGCGGTCGACGTTGGAATAGAACACGCCAGCCAGCCACTGTAGCGGGCCTTCGCCCTTGGAGGTGACCCGGAACTCCTGGGTGAAGGACTTCACATCGGTCGTGTCATAGAGCGGCGCGTCCAGGGTGTAGACGGCCGGAGCGAGGCCGATGGAGCCGCCGGTGATCGAGGCGGTCAGGGCCGTGGCGTCGCGCAGCACCAGGACGTTGCGGTCTGTGTAGGTCGAGATCGAGGTGAAGGCGACGTTCTCGCGCTCGTACTGCATCGTTAGGTCGGCGATGGTCAGCTCGTCAGTGAACTTCTCTTTCAGCTGGGTGTACTGCTTCAGCCCGCCCAGCTGCACCTTGGGGCGGGTGGTGGTGAATTGATTGCCTAGGATGTTGAAGATGTCGACGCGATTGGTCCCGTCCACGTCAATCTTCTGATAGATCAGCCGCGGGGTGATGGTCAGGTTGTCGGTCGGCTTGAAGGTCAGTGCCGCTCGGACGCCGGCCCGTGTACCCTCATTCACATCAGTCTTAACCGAGCCGTTCGGCTGAACTGCATCGATGAAGCCTGGGAACTTCGAGGCATAGCCGACGATCCGCAGTGCGGCCTTGTCGTTCAACGGAACATTGAGCACGCCCTTGATGTCGCCGCCCACATCGCCGCCCTGAACATTCGAGACTGTTGCTTCGACTGTGCTCTCGAACTTGCCCACCTTGGGCTGGTTGGTGATGTAGCGAACGGTGCCCGACAGCGAGCCGGAGCCGTAGAGCGTGCCCTGCGGGCCGCGCAGCACTTCGACGCGGTTCAGGTCAAACAGATCAAGATCAGGCGTGAACAACGAAAGCGAGATCACACTTTCGTCCAGGTAGACGCCGACCTGTTCCTTGACGCCCGGCTGATCGCGAACGATCTGGCCGGCGGAGATCCCGCGGATCGCAACCTGGCTCTGACCGGGACCGAGGTTCTGGACCGTGAACCCGGCGACCGAACGCGACAGCTCTTCGATATTGGTCACGCCGCGTTCGCGCAGCATCTTCTCGCTCTGCGCACTGATCGAGAACGGAACATCGATCAGCGCCTCGTCGCGTTTGCGCGCGGTGACCACCAATTCCTCAACCTCGTTGTCCGCTGCGAAGACGGATCCGGCGGGCAGGCCGATCAACAGCGCCAAGACGCTGGCGCGCGTAGAGAGAAGGATTTTCCGGGTGGTCATGGATAGCTCCTGCAACCGCAACAGTCACTGCTGCCTAGATTCGCGACAGTTTGTGCCAAAAAACCGTCATGAAATCCATATAGGCTTGACCTATTGGCTTCGCTTCTGGGGTGAGCGATGCGGAACTGCAACAGGTCGCGGCGGATGAGCCACGCCTAAACCACCGTCGGGAACCCTTTTTGAGGTCGTCGGTTCACAACAGATGCGCCACACTCTGCGGCAGTGGCGCGGTCGGACGCGCTTGCGCAAAATCGGGGTCGATCCGCCATGGAAGCAACATAGAGGCTCTTGATGTCAGACCACGCGCGCCTAGCCGGTCACCTGCCTTTCCTGCGCCGCTACGCGCGGGCGCTCACCGGCTCGCAGGTGCAGGGTGACCTCGGTGTTCGAACAGCGCTCGAGGACTTGGCGGCGGCGCGATTCCCCCTGCAGCCGGGCCTTGACCCGAGGGTCAGCCTCTACAACCTTTATACCCGGTCTCTCGCGTCAGATCGGCAGCCGGCGACACTTGAGGCGGCTCCCGGCTCGCCCGATGACCGCCTGCAACATGTTGAGCTTCGCGCGCGGCAGGTGCTGCTCCTATCGGCCGTTGAGGGGTTCTCGACGGCCCAGATCGCGCAGATTCTTGAGCTCGACGCCGGCCAGATCGAACAGCTGGGGCGCGACGCCCTGGAGCAGATCGAGAACGGCATGGTGACGGATGTCCTGGTGATTGAGGACGAGGTCATCATAGGCCTGGATATCGCGGCCTTAGCCGAAGAGCTCGGCCACCGGGTCATCGACATTGCGCGCACCCGAGGCGAGGCGGTCGCCATTGCGAAGCGGCATCGGCCGGGCCTGATCCTTGCGGACATTCAATTGGCCGACAACAGTTCGGGTGCCGACGCTGTTTCCGACATTTCCGCGATGTTCGATGTGCCGGTGGTATTCGTGACCGCGTTTCCGGAACGCCTTCTGACCGGAAGCGGGGCCGAGCCGACCTATCTGGTTTCCAAGCCGTTCAACCGGAATGCCCTAAAGGCCACCATCGCTCAGGCGTTGTTCTTCCATCAGCCGCCGGTATCCGCCTCGACCTGACGCCGAACTCAGCCGTGGATCAGGGTGTCGCCGCGCCAAAGCTGGAAGGGACCAGCCGCCACGCTCGCGACCCGCCGCAGCGCCGTCTCATCGCACGGCGCGTCGAAGTCTTCGCTGATGGCGTTGCCCTCGCCCAGATCCTCGACCAGCCGGTAGCGGGCACCGCCGCTGCGATGACGCAGCATCGCGCCTGCCGCCCCAAAGCCGATCAGCATCAGCGCCCAGGTCGTGGGCTCGGGGATCGCCGCGCTGGTCACGTCCAGGCTGACGTCATCGAGGTCGGCAAAGTGCTGGAAAGCGTTCTGGGTGTTGGCAAAGCGCACGGTTGTCGCCGCGCCCATGCCCACAAAGCCATAGGAAAAGGCCTGATAGCTGCTGGCGGGGAAGGTAGCCGCAGGATTTGACAGGTTGAAGCTCTGGGCCAGCGATCCATTGATCCAGAGATCGATGATCCCCGTACCATCTCGGCCTGCGAACGTGCTGGTCCCGCCCTTGAAGGTCAGAGTGTAAGCGGTCCCGCTCGTGGTCGCCACCGTCTGCTCAATCGCCCCGCCCGGTGAGCCTGACGACGTGAACCAGGCCAGGTCAACAGCACTGACGCCCTCGGGGGCTCCGCCACCAAAGCTCGACGGCGTGAACCACTCGACGCCTTCGTTCTTGGTCGTCCAACCGAGGATCGCGGTGCTCTCACCAGCCAGGATTGTGTTGCCCGCGGGTGCCCGCTCAAACCCGCCGTTGATCAGCAGATTGTCGGCCGACGCGGCCGTCGAGCCCCCAGCCAGCGCGAACACGAGAGCGGCAAGACGAAGAAATTTCATAGGCTGCAACCCAAAACGCTACATTGGCTGGAACTTGGTCGCCCTCTGTCCCAGATGAGACGCCGCCCCTCAAGGCGATTCCCCCTGCAGGGGAATCGGCCGGTCGCACTCGGCTAGGGCGAACGCGGGCAATCCATCGATTGCAAGAATTCAGTTCTGGACCAACCCGCCAACACACGCTGGCGCACCCGACACGATTCGAACGTGTGACCTTTGCCTTCGGAGGGCGGGGGAATGGCATTGAAGCGCGCTACCCTGCCTTACCTCTGTTTCCATAGTGCATTGTAAATACACGCAATGTGGCGCATGGTCCTTGCCTGGGGCTACGCCGATCTACTCCGATTGACCGGCTGTGTGCTACCCCGGTGCTACCCGGAGGGTGAACGATGGGCGCGGAGCGGCTGACGAAGGATCTGGTGGACGACCTGCCGAAGCGGGCGACGGACTACGTCGCCTGGTGCGGCGACCTTCCGGGGTTTGGCTGCCGTGTGCGGCCAACGGGGGCGAAGTCGTTCATCGCGCAATATCGAGTGGGCGGACGCAACACGCCCGTCCGGAAGGTCACGTTGGGCGCCTTCGGCAAGCTGACGGTCGAGGAAGCCCGCAAGGCCGCCCGCAAGGTACTGGCCAAGGCGGAACTCGGAACAGATGAGGCCGGCGACCGCGCAAAGAAGCGCGCCGAACTGACCGTCACCCAGCTTTGCGATGAGTATCTGGCAGACGGGTGCGGGCTCAAGAAGGCCTCCACCCTGGCGTCAGACCGAGGGCGCATCGAACGACACATCAAGCCCCTGCTGGGACGCAAACGGATCGGCGATGTTACCCGCGCGGACATCGAGCGGTTCATGCGCGACGTGGCGGCTGGAAAGACCGCTGCGGACGTCAAGACCGGCAAGCACGGCAGGGCCATCGTAAGGGGCGGAAAGGGCACGGCGACCCGCACCGTTCGGCTGCTGGGCGGGCTTTTCAGCTACGCCGTTTCGTGCGGATACATCGCGACCAATCCGCGCCTGGGCGTAAAGGTGTTCGCCGACGGGAAGGGCGAGCGGTTCCTGTCGGTCGCGGAACTCGGGAAGTTGGGCGATGCGCTTCGCGAGGCTGAGACCCTCGGTCTGCCTTGGAAGTTGGACGCTGAGAAAAAGGCTAAACACCGACCGTCGAAAGAAGAGAACCGCCGCGAGGTGATCTCGCCTTACGCGGTCGCCGCGATCCGGTTGATGATGCTGACCGGTTGCCGTGCGGGCGAGGTGTTGGGGCTCAAGTGGAGTGAGGTCGATTTTGACAACGGGCTCCTGAACCTGCCGGACTCAAAAACGGGGGCGAAAAAAGTGCTTCTGGGCGCCCCGGCGCTTGAGGTTCTGGCGAACCTGCCCCGGCTGGGTGAGTTTGTTATAGCCGGCGCCACGGCTGACAAACCGCGCTCTGACATCAAGCGCCCTTGGGCACGCGTCACCGCGCATGCGGGCTTGCCAGACCTGAGGCTCCATGACCTGCGCCACTCCTACGCCTCGGTTGGCGCCGCTGCAGGCATGGGCCTGGGCATGGTCGGCAAGCTGCTGGGGCACGCTTCGCCCACGACCACCGCGCGCTATTCCCATTTCGCCGACGACCCGCTGCGCCGTGCATCGGAAAGCATTGCGAGCGCGATTGCCGGGGCGATGAATGGCCCGACGGCAAAGCGCGGTGTCGGCACCATGAATGAGAACGCCGCCTAAGCCATGCCCGCGCCGCAGTCCGAAGAGAAAGACAAGCTGTTGCTGATGTTGATCGAGGCGCTCCGAGCCGCCCCGGTGATGCAAATGGAGGCGCGGCTTTACATCGCCGACCTGCTGGACCCGGCCAGTTCGAACCCGCTCCAACTGAAGCTATCGCGGAGGCGACAGGGCCGGGCAAAGGGGGATATGACCGACCATATTATCCCAGCGTTTCGCGTCGAAACTCTGATGGAGCGCGGCGAATCGCGGCAACGCGCGATCCATCAAGTCTGTGAGGCGTTCCGCATTTCCGCGCGGACTGTAGAGACCGGAATGAAGCACCTGGCCGACATGCGGCGGTTACAAGCAGAGTTCGAGGCCAGCCAGACCGACCTGCCCACCGCAAAATAATCGGGATTTCTTTGCGGCAATCGCGGCTTTAGAGGTCCAGCAAATGTGTTCATTAGGATGCCATCTCGCGCTATCCCGGCGCTTGCCTGAGGATGGCAGATGGATACCCAGACTTACCTTCGCCGCAGCAAAGCAGCGGTATACCTTCAAGAGCGATACGGCGCTTACACAGCCGATACCCTGGCGAAACTGGCCTGCGTCGGCGGCGGACCTCCGTTCCGGAAGCTTGGCGCGTTCCCGATCTACACACCCGACGATCTGGATCAGTGGGCTTTGGCTCGAATGTCCAAACAGGTGCGCTCGACGTCGGAACTGCGTGGGCAGGCGCCGTCGCCGGCTGCGGCAGCGTGACCTGTGGTTGGTCAGATGGTCTCCCGTCAGTTCGCCAGCTTCTTGTTGCAGGGTCCGGTCGGCCTGAGCCTGGACGACGAACTGCGCGCCACCTTCCCCGGTATCAGCCGGGAGGATGTGTTCCTCGGAATCGCGTTCGCCTGGAGCGCGCTGCAGGCTGATCTGCTGATCGCCCAACTTGAGCTTCGCGAGGTCGAGCGGCGTACGGCGATAGGGGTGGCGGCATGAGCCAAGCACCCGCTCAGATCAATCTATCCGCCGCTCCGCTGCTTGACGCCGTCTACGCCTTCCTTGGGCGGTTTGTGGCGTATCCCAGCGACGGCTGTCGTGTCGCCCATGTTCTGTGGGTGGCCCATGCCCACATGATGGACGCCTGGGACTCGACGCCACGCCTTGCCTTCCTCTCGCCGGAACCCGGCAGCGGAAAGACCCGCGCCCTGGAGGTCACCGAACTATTGGTGCCACGGCCTGTTGAGGCAGTGAACGTGACACCGGCGTACCTCTTCAGAAAGGTTGCCGCCGATGAGGGGCGACCCACGATCCTGTTTGACGAAATCGACACGGTGTTCGGCCCAAAGGCCAAGGACAACGAAGAGATTCGAGGCCTGTTGAACGCCGGCCATCGCCGTAGCGCTGTGGCTGGCCGGTGTGTTGTCAGAGGCAAGGTCGTGGAGACGGAGGAAATTCCCGCCTATTGCGCCGTCGCCTTGGGCGGTCTCGGGAACCTTCCGGACACGATCCTGAATCGCTCGATCGTCGTTCGGATGCGACGCCGCGCCCCCAACGAACAGGTCGAGCCGTTTCGACGCAGAGAAGTCTCTCCTTGTGGAGACGTCCTCCACGCTGCGCTGGACGCATGGGCGCGGCGAGTCGAACCCTCCCTCGCTGGCGTCTGGCCGGATATGCCCGAACAGATCAAAGACCGGGACGCTGATGTCTGGGAGGCGCTTCTGGCGGTCGCTGACGCTGCAGGCGGCAGGTGGCCCGAAATGGCGCGCGTGTCGGCTGTGACGCTTGTGACGGCTTCCAAGGCAGACACTCCCAGCCTCGGCATCCGGCTGTTAGCTGACCTCAAGTCGATCTGGCGCGCGAGTGCATATCTACCAACCATCGAGATGCTGACCGGGTTGAACAGCATGGAGGAATCCCCCTGGGGAGATCTTCGCGGGAAGCCTCTCGATGCCCGAGGGCTAGCTGCCCTTCTCCGCCCCTACGGCGTGAAGCCGGCCACCGTCCGGACAGCGGATGGCACGTCAAAGGGGTATCGCCGGGAAGACCTCGCGGACGCCTGGAGCCGATACTTGGGTCCGCCTTCTGTGAAGTCCGTCACATTCGACACAAGCGACAGACTCGTTCTGATCGGGAGCGACGCGCCGCTTCAGATAACGGGGACCGGCCCTCAATGAGCGGACCACGTAAATACGCTGGGGAAACGCGCGGGCGACCGTTCGAACGCGGAAACCCCGGAAGGCCAAAGGGTGCCCGCCACAAAGCCACGCTGGCGGTTGAGGCGCTGCTGGAGGGCGAGGCAGAGGGCTTGACCCGGAAGGCCATTGAACAGGCGCTAGCGGGCGACGTGACGGCCCTGCGCCTGTGCCTGGACCGGATCGCCCCGGCAACCCGGGACCGGACGGTCAATTTCGACCTCCCCGTTGTGAACGGTGCCCAAGACGTTCCAGCAGCCATCGGCGCGGTCATGCAAGCCGTTGCCGGTGGTGATCTGGCGCCAGGCGAAGGGGCCGTGGTGGCCGCGCTGTTGGATCGTTGGCGGGTCGCTTACGAAGTTGCGGAACTGGAACAGCGGATTGTGGCCCTTGAAGACGACAAGCGGTGAGCAGGCGCACTCGTGTCACGAAGTTGGAAGGCCGGGCGCATGGAGCAGCCGGTATAATCGTTACAACGGTCTATCCTGGTGAAGACGACGGCGCGGCTTGGGCCAAGGAACATGGTGACCGGAAACCTTCCCTGGGCACTCTCTGCGTTTTCATTCAACGTTTCCGCACCCCAAGGCCGGCGCGATGAGCGTCAAAAGCCGGTTTGGCATAGGCGACCCCGCCGTACTCCTGGGGGCAACCACCTGACAACGAAACCTTTCGCGAGCCCTAGGGCCAAGCTAGGCTGAGCCCTAGACGTGTCGGGATCATCTAAGGTACTCCCCATGAAACGACTGATGCTCCTAGTCTCTTGCCTTGCGCTTTCAGCCTGCGATGCCGCCCCAAAGGGTCCTTCGCGTGGCTGGGGTAAAATGACGGTCGTCGATGAGGCGCGTGCACCCGATCAGCTAAGCGCCGTAGCCGGCCGCTTCACGCTCTTCTCCAACACGCAGGGTACGATGATTTTGGATACCGCGACTGGACGACCGTGGATTCTTTCAACCGACCCAAAGGGTATCCAGAGGTGGGTGCAAATGCCAGGAATGGAGTCGGCATCGTCCTGGAGGATTATGACCGACGCTGAGCGCCTCGCCCCGAAACCGCAAACCGGCGCGCCGACCGGCGGAAAGGTCTGGGTATTCAATCCCAAAACGGGGACTCTGGAGTAGATGCCCGCCCTCAAAATGCAGGGAGGCCGCCGCTCGCTGGCTCGGATGCGGCGTGAGATGACAGATGAAGAGCTGTCACATCCGGCAATTCAAAAAATGATGATGGACGATTAGAGCGGATGGATCGTGAGCGTGACGAGCTGCTTCCCCATAGTGCTGGCGACCCCCGACGGCTGCCGAGCTGTCCGCAGAAATTAGCCGCCTAAAGCAGATGCGGTGCCCCGCGTTTCATGTGCCGTCGCCTACCGGAGACGCGGCAGACTTTTCGCCGCGAAAGCCCCGCAGCACCCACCCGACGGCGAGTGCAACGACAAGCAACAGGAGGGGCGGTAAGAGTGCAAGGGCGCTGAACCTTCCCAGCACGGCCCACTTGTTTACCGGCTGATAGGCCTCGACCGCTTGACGGGCCTTGAACTCAAGTTCGTCCCGTTGGTGAGCATTGGCTATCGCCTTGTTCTGCGTCACCGAAAGACTTTCGACCGGCACCCCGTCTTCGGCTGCCTTGATCTCAGCATCCGAAAACCCGGCCTGATACAGCATGATTTCTTGATCTGTAAACCCTGCCGCCTTGAGCCTTTCGCTTGTTTTTGCGGACAGCTCGGCAGCCACCCACATCTTCCCTAATTGCCGGGCCGTGGTGCCCTGACCCGCAGCGTCCGCCTTTTCCAACGCTGAGTGGATCAGATTGCGTTCATAGACACCGGACTTCGGCACTTTGTTCAGCGCAAGCAATACCGGCGCCGGATCGGAATGAGCCCTTGGGGTCATGAGTTGCGGCACTGGGTTATCCGACAAGCAAGCGAACGCGACCCATGCCCCGGCAGCGATGATCCAGGTTCGCAGCAGCCCCCTGCGCCAATTCATGCTGAAATATCCCCGGCGAACCCTGCTACCCGGTTTGTTGCACATCCGGGACCAATGGGGGCAGAAATCCCACTCGAATTTGGCTCTGTGCTACCCTGGTGCTGCCCGGTCAGATTCGGCGAAGTCGGGGCAGCGTCTAAGTCATTGAAATCGCTGGCGCACCCGACACGATTCGAACGTGTGACCTTTGCCTTCGGAGGGCAACGCTCTATCCAGCTGAGCTACGGGTGCTTGGCCGAGCGGAGCGTGTCTCTAGCTGAAAAGCGACGGCTCGCAAATGCGTTTCAGGCGGGCAATCCAACCGGGCCGGGCCGCCGCTAGGGTTGGAGCGATAATACCCGGCTCAAGGTCGGGGCGACGACGGGGGAAAATATGCGCAGCAGAGTCCTGATGGCGGCGGCCTTCGTCGCGGCAAGCGGATTGATCGCGGCTGGCCTTGGCGTTGGCCAGACGGCCCGCGCCCAGGCAACGGACGACACCCCCCATCCCGGTAAAGCCGCCTACGATCAGGCCTGTGCCGCCTGTCACAATGCGCCGGAGGCTGGCAGTCGCACGCCACCCGTGGCGGGCCTGCGCAAGATGAGCGCCCAGACGCTGATGACCGCCCTGACCACCGGGGTGATGAAGCCCATGGGTGATGGGCTGGACCGCCGCCAATTGCGCGACGTCGTGGCCTACCTGGCGGCACCGGAAGGGCCGGTCGGCACCGGTTGGATCGACGACAATATGTGCGCGGCGGACCGGCACACCATTGATGTCGCGGCCAAGCCCGCGCAGGTCGGCTTCGGCGTCGATACGGGCAATTCGCGGCGGATGAGCGCGGCGCAGGCTGGCCTGACTGGCAAGCAGGTGGCCAACCTGGAAGTCGCCTGGACGTTCGCCATGCCCCGCACCACAGGTTTGCGCGGGCAAGGCGTGGTGGTTGGCTCGACCCTGTTCTATTCGGCCGCCCAGGCGGGCTACCTCCTGGCGCTGGACACCCGGTCCGGCTGCGTCAAATGGGCGACGCCGACGGCCCCTAGCCTTCGCGCCAGCCTAGCCTATGGTCGCTTGGGCTCGAATGGGCAGATGGCGATTGTAGGTGGCGATGGCGGGGGCAATCTGGTCGCCTTCGATGCCGCGACAGGCAAGGTGGTTTGGAAAGCTGATCCTCGGCACGACAAGAACTCGCCCCTCTCGGGCACACCGTTGTTCGCGGGCGACAAAATCCTGGTGCCGATTTCCGCCTCGGACGTCGGGGCGGCGATGCGGCCGATCCACCCTTGCTGCAAAACTCACGGCGCGCTCGCCGCAGTGGACGCCAGCAACGGCAAGGTCCTCTGGACTTGGCACACTATGGAGAACGCCAAACCCCTAGGCCGCAAGAACAGCCTCGGCGTCGATCTTTTCGGCCCCTCCGGCGCGCCGATCTGGTCCAGCCCTTCGGTCGATCTGAAGGCGGGCGTTGCCTACACCGCCACGGGCGAGAACACCTCGCCGCCCGCCACCGGAACCAGCAACAGCCTAGTCGCTATCGACCTGGCTACCGGCGAGCAGAAGTGGGTCTTCCAGGCCCTGGCCAACGACATCTGGAACATGTCCTGCCCCATCGGCCAGCCGGCCCCAGGCACCACGCTCGCCCCCAACTGCTTCTTCGCGGGTGAGGGCAGTGTGTTGCTGGATCACGACTTCGGCGGCGGGCCGCTGATCTGGCACGGTAAAGACCGCACTTTGATCCTCGGCGGCCAGAAGTCGGGCGATGTCTGGGCGCTGAATGCCGTGAACGGCAAACAGGTTTGGCATCAGAAGTTCGGCAAGGGCTCGGCACTCGGCGGGGTCCACTGGGGTATCGCCACCGACGGGGTGCGGGTGTTCGCGCCGATCTCGGATCCGAACGTGCCTGCGCCGCTGAACGCAGCGGGCCTCTACGCCATCGATATCGCTAGCGGCAAGGTCGCTTGGTCGTGGAAAGCCTCGCCCGATTGCGGGGGTGGACGCCAGGCAAAGGTGGCGATCTGCGCGGGCAAGTTCGGGCTATCCGCGCCGCCCCTGGTCGTAGACGGCACCGTCATCGCAGGCGGTCTGGACGGACGTCTCTATGTGTTTGACGCAGCGACGGGCAAGCTGCTGGCCACTTACGACACGGCGATCAGCTACACGACGGTGAACAAGATCAAGGGCGCCGGGGGCTCTATCGACGCCGCTGGGCCCTTTGCCGGTGACGGCATGGTCTTCGTCAGTTCAGGCTATGGCTCGTTCGGGCAGATGGCGGGCAATGTACTGGTGGCCTTCCGACCAAAAGCGAAATAGCCGCTCAGAGCGGGTTGAGGAAAAGTGGGAACCGGTTTTCCGCCCGCAACCCGCTCTAAATGTAAGAGGGCGATCACGTTCTTCGAGATTGGATTGATTCAATCCAATCTCGACGTGATCTAGTCCGCCTTGACGATGCCGTCCCAGAATTTCTTGGCCTTGCCGGTAAAGCCTGCGGCTTTGGGATGCTGCTGATCGCCGCAAAGTCCCGCCAACTCGCGCATAAGTTCCTTCTGGCGAGCGGTCAATTTCGTAGGCGTCTCGACGTACAGTTCGACGATCAAGTCGCCGCGTTCGCGCGATCGGAGCGAAGGCATGCCGCGGCCCTTCACGCGGATGGTTTTCCCCGTCTGAGCGCCTTCAGGCACCTTGACCACGATCTTGCACTGGCCGTCACAATCCTCACCGCCCATCAGGCAGGGCGCATCGATATCCCCGCCCAGCGCCGCCACGTACATCGGGACCGGCACAGTGCAGAGCAGGTCCAGGCCATCGCGTTCGAACAGCTCATGCGGCGCAACGGAGATGAAGATGTAGAGGTCGCCACGCGGGCCGCCGCGCTGTCCCGCATCGCCCTCGCCGGATAGGCGGATGCGCGCGCCGTCATCCACGCCGGAGGGTATCCGCACCGCCAGGGTCCGCGACTTGCGGATCAGCCCATGGCCTCGGCATTCCGTGCAGGGATCGCTGACCATCTGGCCCGCCCCGCCGCAGCGCGGACAGGCCCGCTCGATGGAGAAGAAGCCTTGGCTGGCCCGCACGCGGCCTTGGCCCTGACAGGTAGTGCAGGTGGTCGGGCTGGTCCCAGGCTTGGCTCCGCTGCCGTTGCAGGGCTCACAGGTCAGGGTCGCGGGAACCTCGATCTCAACCTCTGAACCGGCATAGGCCTGCTCTAAGGTAATCTCCAGGTCATAGCGCAGGTCATTACCGCGCGCCGGGCCGCTCCGCTGGCGGCCGCCGCCACGACCGCCGAAAATGTCGCCGAACACTTCGTTGAAGATGTCGTGGACGTCGTGGAACTGGCCGGCCCCGCCGCTGCCCTGTCCCTGCCCGTTGACGCCAGCGTGGCCAAATCGGTCATAGGCGGCGCGCTTCTGCCCATCAGACAGGATCGAATAGGCCTCGTTGATTTCCTTGAATCGGCCGGCTGACTCTTCGCTGCCGCCGTTGCGGTCTGGATGGTGTTCCATCGCCAATTTGCGAAACGCAGCTTTCAGCGCTGCGTCATCGCTGCCGCGCGGCACACCGAGAATTTCGTAATAGTCCCGCATTCCAGGTCAGACGATCATTTCGGGTTGAATCGGGTTCTGCGATGAACCCGCCGCGCTCTTACCGATCGGATCGCAACCGACCCGTTTGAGCGCGGCGGGCATTATCACTACGCGGACTTCTTATCGTCCCCGTCGACTTCCTCGAACTCGGCGTCGACCACGTCGTCCTTGGGCTCATCGCCGTCCGCTGTCGCCTCGCCAGCGTCGTCCTGCTGGGCCTTGTACATGGCTTCACCCAGCTTCATCGACGCCTGGATCAGAGTTTGGGTCTTGGCTGAAATCGCCTCGCCGTCGCCGTCGTCCAGAGAGCCCTTGAGGTCGTCCAGCGCGGTCTGGATGGCTGTGCGGTCCTCCTCAGAGACCTTGTCGCCGTGCTCGGCCAGCGCCTTCTCACTGGAGTGGATGATGGCGTCGGCCTGGTTCTTGGCCTCGACGGCCGCCTTACGCTTCTCGTCGTCCGCCTTGTTGGACTCGGCTTCCTTGACCATCGCGTCGATGTCGGCGTCCGACAGGCCGCCGTTGGCCTGAATGCGAATCGACTGCTCTTTCGAGGTCGCCTTGTCGCGGGCTGAGACGTTGACGATGCCGTTGGCGTCGATATCGAAGGTGACCTCGACCTGCGGTATGCCGCGCGGCGCTGGCGGCAGGCCGACCAGGTCAAACTGACCGAGGATCTTGTTGTCCTGGGCCATCGGGCGCTCGCCCTGGAACACCCGGATGGTCACCGCTGACTGGTTGTCCTCGGCGGTCGAGAAGGTCTGGCTGCGCTTAGTCGGGATGGTGGTGTTGCGCTCAATCAGCGGGGTAAACACACCGCCCAGGGTCTCGATACCCAGGGTCAGCGGGGTCACGTCCAGCAGCAGCACATCCTTGACTTCGCCGCCTAGAACGCCCGCCTGCACGGCGGCGCCCAGCGCCACGACTTCATCCGGATTGACGCCGGTGTGGGGCTCACGGCCGAAGAAGGCCTTCACGGTCTCGAACACCTTGGGCATGCGGGTCATGCCGCCGACCAGGATCACCTCATCGATGTCGCCCTTCTTCAGGCCAGCATCCTTCAGCGCCTGTTCGCAGGGGCCTACGGTCTTGAGGATGAGGTCCTCGACCAGGGCTTCCAGCTTGGCGCGGCTGAGCTTGATGTTCAGGTGCAATGGGCCGGACGCATTCATCGAGATGAAGGGCAGGTTCACCTCATACTGGGTGGTGAAGCTCAATTCCTTCTTAGCCTTCTCGCCCTCTTCCTTGAGGCGCTGCAGGGCCAGCTTGTCCTTACGCAGATCGACGCTGTTCTCTTTTTTGAACTCGTCGGCAAGGTAATCGACGATGCGCATGTCGAAGTCTTCGCCGCCCAGGAACGTATCGCCGTTGGTCGATTTGACCTCAAAGACGCCGTCGCCGATCTCTAGGACCGAGACGTCGAACGTACCGCCGCCCAGGTCGTAGACCGCGATCTTCTTGCCGTCGTTCTTCTCAAGGCCGTAGGCCAACGCCGCCGCGGTCGGTTCGTTGATGATCCGCAGCACTTCCAGGCCCGCGATCTTGCCCGCATCCTTGGTGGCCTGACGCTGGGCGTCATTAAAATAGGCCGGGACGGTAATGACCGCCTTCTCGACCTTTTCGCCGAGGTGCTGTTCGGCAGCTTCCTTCATCTTCTGCAAAATGAAGGCTGAGACCTGCTGGGGAGAATAGTCAGTGCCCTGAGCCTTGACCCAAGCATCGCCATTCGGACCCTTGACGATGTCGTAGGGCACCATGCCCTTGTCCTTCTCGACGACCTTGTCGGAGAACTGGCGCCCGATCAGGCGCTTGATGGCGAAGAGAGTGTTGGTCGGGTTGGTCACCGCCTGGCGACGGGCGGGCTGGCCGACGAGGCGCTCGCCGTCATCCATGAACGCGACGACGGACGGCGTGGTGCGCGCGCCCTCTGCGTTCTCGATCACCTTGGGGGCCTTGCCGTCCATAATGGCGACGCAGGAATTGGTCGTGCCGAGGTCGATACCGATGATCTTGCTCATGATAGAGTCTTACTCGCTCCTGATAGGCGGACGTTGCGGGAGGGCCTTCTAAAGAAGCGCCCTGGGAAAAGCGACGCCCCCGGGGTTCGTTTTTGTCGGGCCGGGCTCCGCCGTAGGTGCGGAGGAACCAGCTTCGACTGCCGATATGGGGCAAAATAGCCGGGTCGCAAGGGCGAATGTCCCTATTGGACGCATGGCGCGGCTCAAGCCTGGTGCCAGTGGCGGCTGGCTTCGGCATATAGGCGAGCGTCATGCGGGGCTGTTCCGCCTCGCGAAAGGCGAAAGGCGTCTTCCACTACCACGGCCTGTTGCTCGATATTCAAGGCGGCAAAACCGGGCCCCCGCTCCAGGTCATAAGCATAGGCGGCCGCACTGTCCCCGGCCCGCAGCTTGGCGATCAGCAGGCTTACCCCACGCTGCGCCTGCCAAACGTGTGTCAGCTCGTGGACGAACACCGCCTGAACCTCCAAAGGGCAGTCACCAGCACCAAAGTCCGCCGGAATCGTCTTTGCTGGCCAGACGAGAAGCCCGGGTCCGACCACAAAGGCGCGGTTCCACCAAGGCAGCGCCAGAATGCGCACCCG
>JAYTWT010000205.1:0-4546 GCA_043743295.1 Alphaproteobacteria bacterium
GGGACATCGAGCCGAACGCGACACCCTGGCTGCGCACGCCGCGCCGCAGGGTCTTGCCGGTTTCGGGATGAATACGGGTCTCAGTCACCACCAATCTCCGATGTGAGCGTGACGTCGATCAGCGTCTCGCCCGCGAACTTCAAATAGAGCCATAGGTCGTCCCAGGGCAGGGATTGATGTGACAGGAATACCTGTCACCGCGAATCTCTGTCCGCCAGGTAGAGAAGTAGTATTGAAAGCTATAAGAAGGGGGTTGAATCGTGAGGTGTGCATGGACAACGAAACAGCGTGGGGCGGGCTCGTGGTTGCCTGGGTCTTGGCGGCATTGCCAATCATGTCTGTCGACCCGGCGGCGGTCAGGCGCAAGTTAGGCGTGCCTGAGCCGACGGAGACCCCGGCCGCTGACCGAAGTCAGACGCTAAAATATTGGGTCTGGATCGTAGGATTTCTGGTGACCCTGGGAATGTGGCAGGCAGGTGTACCGGCAGGCTATGGCATGGCCTTCACGGTAGTTTTCTCCGCGGTGATGGCGCTCCTGTGGCGGTGTGCAAGAGAGCGGACCCGTCGCTGAGTTTTTATGCTCTCGCCTTCGTGTGCGCGTGCGAAATCAAGTTATGCTCACCGGATATTGAGCTGTGCCGGATGCTGGTGCCAGGAGATGCTGTATTGGCAGGAATGGACCGACATGGAAGCGAACAATGTTTGATCTCTTGTGGCTGGCGGCGTTCGTGGGAGCCCCGGTGGCAATGAGTAAGTACCACTGGCCGATATTTTACCTGCTCGCCGTGTCGCTAGCCATGGGGCTCATTCCAACGAGGGTAAACATCGGCCGCTTCAACCTTTTCGCTACCCAATGGAGCAACGGCCGACGAGTGGCCTCTGTCATGTACGTTTTCATCTTTCCTGCGTTGTTCAACAGCGCACTGATGACCGCATTCTACGGCATCGCTCGGCTACTATGGCGATAGTGGCTCTGGGAACCTGGGGAATGTGCGCCTATCGCGGGGATTGAGGTGACGGGAACACCTGTCACCGAGACTTTCATACCATCTCGTCCGCTTCCGCGCCCTCTATCGGATGAGGGTCGAGGGCGAGACCGCTTTTCTTGCGCCGTTGACCCGAACGGGCGAGGTTTTCGTCACGTTACACTGGGCGCTTAAGCTCCGAAGCTGAGCTACGCGGTCGGGTGAGCTAGAGTCGAGCTAGTCACCAGCAGGAACTGCTGACCACTGCCGACCCGGCGGGTGTCGTCGCCACACCGTCTCTGCCGCGTAGGCATACACGCAGCCGTTCATCCCGCTTGGCTTTCGCGCCGCCAGCTGCGAAGGTCTGGACGGGAGTGGGGGCTGGATATGCATGACGAAGCGCCGCTGAGCGCCAAAGTTCGTTCAATGGTTCTTGGAGCACTGGCGCTGTCGCTTTCAGCGTGCGCCAGTGGCTACTCGCAGTTCTATCAGGAAGTGCCGCGTAGCGGCCCTGCGAACGTCTTACCGTTTGCCGGGACGCCGACGATCCTGTCCGGCAGCGGTAATCGCGACGCGGACCTAGACGCGGCGTTTGCCATGGGCTTGGCCCCGGTGGGCGTTGCGTCATTCAACGGACCGAATGAGGGCGTTGAAGGCGCGAAAACGCAGGCAAAGAAGGTAGGCGCGTCACATATCTTGGTTTCCGCTGCGTACGCGCGGACGGTTTCCGGTGCCATCCCCTTAACGGTGCCTCAGACTTACACAACTCAAAGTTCGGGTATGGTCACCGCGAGTGGTCCGCGTGGGTATGCAACCGGCACTTATAGCGGCACGAGCACTACGAGGGGCACTTCCACGACCTATATCCCCTACAGCGTTGATCAGTACGACCAAGAGGCGATCTTTTTGGGGGCGATGGAGCGTCGCGGTGTGGGTATTAGCTATGGCGTTCTTAATCCCCAGCAATCCGCCGAAGTCGGGACGAACAAAGCGTTGATAGTCCAAGCAGTAAGGCGTGGTTCCCCAGCTTTCTTAGCAGACATTCTTCCCGGAGATTTCGTGCGAATGGTCAATGGCGCACCGGTCTATGACAAAGATAGCTTCACAGCCGCTGTTCGCTTTGAGGTGCCAATGACGATCATTCTCAGCCGGTCCGGCAAGGAGGTCGTGAAAACGATCACGCTTGGGCCGGGCGGTGTATGGCAGTAACAGAAGGCACTGCGATCTTAGCGCGAAATTGCCATAACCTCTGCCTCTCGGCCCTTCATTGCGCCATCAATCGCCGCCGTCCGATCCGCCGCCACCTTCACCGGACTATCCGCAAGGTGCGCATATTGCTGCGTCGTCTTGACGTCGCGGTGGCCGAGGATCGCGGCGATTAGTGGGAGCGAAAGACCGCCCGCCGCGCCGAAGCTGGCGAAAGTGTGGCGCAGGTCGGGTGACGGGGCGTTGAGGTGACAGGAATATCTGTCACCGAGACCAAGACTTCGCGGTCCCCAAGGAATGCACCCATTGACTGGTAATGCATTTCCCTTACATTCCGGCGGACTGGAGGCCTACCATGCCCGCTTTGCTCGAAGAGATCAGCACCATCACCGCCAAGGGCCAGACGACGGTGCCCAAGTCCGTGCGCCAGGCGCTGGGTGTCGATTATGGCGGTCGTATCGCTTTCCGCGTCGATGCGCGGGGGGTCTCGGTGCATCGCGCGGACGCTGAGAATGACGATCCGGCGATCAACCATTTTCTGACGTTTCTCGCCGCCGACATCCAACGTCGTCCCGAGGCTCTGGCGGTCTTGTCGCCGGTGCTGGCCGACCGGATCGCGGCGCTGACCAAGGGGGTCACCGTCGACCTCGACGCGGTGATCGACGGCGACGTCGTTCTTTAGAGGATGGTCGCTGTCAACGACTGGGAGCTGTTCGCGCACCCTCTGTTTCTCGACCAACTTGAGAGACTGACGGCGGCGGTCGAACGCGCCCGGACGAAAGACCCGCGCGGCTATCGCAAGAGCGCGAACGCGAAGCTGCTGGCCGCGCTGCGCCAGCTGGTGTTCGAGACGATCCCGCAAGATCCCTCGCGGTCGGCGTATCGTCAGGGTGGAACATTGGGCGATGACCGCAAGCACTGGTTCCGGGCGAAATTCGCCGCCGGGCGGTTTCGCTTGTTCTTCCGTTACAGTGCGCGCGCGAGGATCATCATCTTCGCCTGGGTGAACGACGATACTACGCTGCGCACCTATGGGGCGAAGTCGGACGCCTATGCGGTGTTCCGCAAGATGTTGGACAAGGGCAATCCGCCTGATGACTGGCCCGCGCTGCTGATCGCCGCTGCGAGCGAGGACGCACGGGAACGAACGGAGGCGGCGCTGGTGCCGGGGCCGCCCCATCCCACGTGACATCGGCGCGCGGGGCGTTCAAGTTGTCGAGATGATCCTGCCTAAGCTCCCCGCACAGTCCGCTGATACGCCCTGGCCAACGGCTGCGTGGCCCTCTGGCCAGCCGCAAGTCGTTGACGCGACGCGCTTCGAGACGCTGCTGGCCGAGGCGTTCGACGCCCCGGTGGACGGGCCGCTGGGAGCGACGCATTCCTTGGTGGTGATCCAGGGTGGAACGCTGGTGTTCGAACGTTACGGGTTCGGCGGCGCGCCCGAAAAGACTGAGCCGTCCTGGTCGATGGCCAAGAGCATCACCCATGCCCTGGTGGGCATTCTGGTGGCCGACGGAAAGCTAGACATCCACGCGCCCGCTGACGTGCCCGAATGGCGCGAGGCGGGTGACCCACGCGCGGCGATCACGCTGGACCAGCTGCTGCGGATGTCCAGCGGGCTGGCCTTCGTCGAAGACTATGTGCCCGGGCGACTATCCGACGTGCGCGAGATGCTGTTCTTCTCCGGCAAGGCGGACGTGGCGGGCTATGCCGCGACCCGGCCCTTGGAACATGCGCCCGGCACGTTCTGGAGCTATGCCAGCGGGACCACCAACATCATCGCGCGATGTGCGGCGCAGGCCTGCGGCGGCGACTTTGCGGGCTTCATGCAGGATCGGCTGTTCCGGCCGCTGGGTATGCGCAGCGTGCTTCCCAAGTTTGATGCGGCGGGAACCTTCATCGGCTCGTCCTACTGCTTTGCCGCGTCGCGCGACTTTGCCCGGTTCGGCCTGCTCTATCTGCGCGACGGCGTCTGGGAGGGCCAACGCCTGCTGCCGCCGGGCTGGGTGGACTATGCCCGGACGCCGACCTTCCAGCAGCCGGGCGTCAGCGACGGGCCTTATGGAGCCCATTGGTGGCTAGATACCGCCGGAGCCGGTTCGTTTTCGGCCAACGGCTATGCCGGGCAGTACATCATCCTGGTTCCCGAGCGCGACCTGATCGTGGTGCGCAACGGCGACACGCCCCTGGAGCGGAAGGATGAGCTGAAAACGTGGGTTCAGGCGGTCGTGAGATGTTTCGCGTAGAGCCGCGCGGCAGACGGCGTCAGAGCGAATGAATTTTGGCGCGCCCGGAACGATTCGAACGTCCGACCCTCAGATTCGTAGTCTGATGCTCTATCCAGCTGAGCTACGGGCGCGCAGTGCCTCTCGGCA
>JAYTWT010000206.1:0-2089 GCA_043743295.1 Alphaproteobacteria bacterium
GGTGTCGGCTGCGGGATCGTTGCGACGTCTGACAAGCGTACCTTGACGCTCAGTGGCGACATCGACCACCCGGCCAACCAAGGCCGCCTGTGCTCGAAAGGCTCGGCGCTAGGGTCCACGGTCGGTCTTGAAGGGCGGTTGCTCTATCCGGAACTGAACGGGCACCGGTCCACCTGGGCCGAGAGCACCGCACGCATCGCTGACCGGTTCGTTGAAACCATCGCCCGGCACGGCCCGGACTCGGTGGCCTTCTACGTTTCCGGCCAGCTGCTGACCGAGGACTATTACGCGGCCAACAAGCTGATGAAGGGCTTCATCGGCTCCGGCAACATCGACACCAATTCGCGGCTGTGCATGGCCTCTGCGGTCGTAGCCCATAAGCTGGCGTTCGGCGCAGACCTGGTGCCCGGCTGCTATGAAGACCTGGACCTTGCTGACCTGGTCGTATTCTCCGGGCACAACGCCGCCTGGACCCATCCCGTGCTGTTCCGCCGCCTGGAGGCCGCACGGTCGCGGGGCCAACGCCACGTGGTGATCGACCCGCGTCGCACCGATACGGCCGAGGGAGCCGACCTACATCTGGCCCTGGCACCCCAGACTGACGTTCGGCTATGGAACGGGCTGCTGGCTGAGTTGATCCAGCGAGGCGCGGTCGACCGGGCCTATATCGCGGCCCATGTCTTGGGCTTTGGGGCAGTCGAGGCCGAACTGGCCAAGGTCGATCAGTCGCCGAGTGCCGTGGCTGCCGACTGCGGCCTAGCCCTGGCCGACCTGCAGGCCTTCTACCGCCTATTCGCCGTGACACCGAAGACCGTCAGCCTGTTCTCGATGGGCGCCAACCAGTCGGCCCAGGGTGTTGCCAAGGGTTCGGCCATCATCAATGCGCATCTCGCCACCGGCCGGATCGGCAAGCCCGGTGCCTGCCCCTTCTCTATCACCGGCCAGCCTAACGCCATGGGAGGGCGTGAGACCGGCGGCATGGCTACCACCCTGGCGGGGCATATGGACTTCGATCCGGCGTCGTGTGACCGGGTTCAGCGGTTCTGGGGCGGCCCGCGCATCGCATCCGGACCCGGTCTAAAGGCCGTCGAGATGTTCGACGCGGTCGCGCGGGGCCAAATCAAGGCGCTGTGGGTCATGGCCACCAACCCTGCGGTTAGCCTGCCGGACACCGGGCGCGTTAAAGCCGCGCTGGCGACTTGCCCCTTTGTGGTGGTGTCCGACTGCATGGCCGACACGGACACCATGGCCTTTGCGCATGTGAAACTGCCCGCTCTGGCCTGGGGCGAAAAGGATGGAACGGTCACCAATTCCGAACGCTGCATCACCCGTCAACGGCGCCTATTCGCAGCCCCCGGCGCGGCGCGGGCCGACTGGCGGATCGTGGCAGACGTGGCGGGCGCGATGGGGTTCGACGAGGCGTTCGCCTGGGGTTCATCCGCCGACGTGTTCGCCGAGTGGGCAAGGCTCTCGGCCTTCGAGAATACCGACAGGATGCTGAACCTCGGACCGTTGGCGGCGATCACGCCAGAGACCTACGACGCGTTGGCGCCCGTACAATGGCCGGTGACCGAGGCGGGGGGAACGGCGCGCCTGTTCACCGATGGACAGTTCCAAACCCTGGATGGTCGCGCGCAGATGCAGCCGGTTACCGCCGAAGGGCCTGCCGACGCCACGGATGAAGCCTATCCGCTGTCGCTGAACACTGGCCGGGCGCGCGACCATTGGCACACGCTGACCCGAACGGGCCTGGCCCCAGAGCTGTGCCGCCATGCTCCGGAACCTTACGTCGAGATCCATCCGGATGACGCGGCACTGCAAGGGCTTATCGCTGGCGATCTTACCCATATCCAAACGGCCTTCGGCGAGGCTGTTGCCGTCGCGGACCTGAGCCTGCGCCAACGCAGGGGCTCGATCTTCATGCCCATGCACTGGAGCGCCGCCTACGCGCCCGACGGCCTGGCTAACCCTCTCGTATCGCCCCGCGTCGACGCGCGGTCAGGCCAGCCGGAGTTCAAGCATACGCCTGCCAAGATCAGCCCCTACGGCGAAACCTGGCGCGGATTTCTGCTGGCCCGCGCCGCCTGGA
>JAYTWT010000207.1:0-4021 GCA_043743295.1 Alphaproteobacteria bacterium
GCGCGGCGCAGGCGCAGCAGGGGCGTGTTTCCGATCAGATCCAGGACCGAGCCAGCGACTTGCATCCCACCTACTTAGTCAGGCTTCGGCTTGCCGAACAGGGGTCGATTCAGGCCCTGATCAAGTTCAGTTGGACGACATCGGTGCGCTCGGTTCGAAAGCCGGCCTCACTATAACTGAGGTAGAAGTGCCAGAGTTTGCGGAACCGCTCATCGAACCCTAGGTGGCGGATGTCTTCCCAGGCCGCCTCGAACCGCCGCGCCCACTCGGCCAAGGTGTCAGCGTAGCAGACCCCGAAACGAGAAATCGCCCCCCAGGACAGGCCCGCCCGGTCGGTCGCCGCCTTCAGACGCTCTTCCGAGGGCAGCATGCCGCCGGGGAAAATATACTTCTGGATGAAATCGGGGGTCCGCTTGTAGTGCTCGAACAATTCATCGCGGATGGTGATGATTTGCAGACCAGCTTGCCCGCCCGGGTTCAGGCTATCGCGAACCTTGTCGAAATAGGTTGGCCAGAACCGCTCGCCAACAGCTTCGAACATCTCGATGGAGGCCACGCGATCAAATTTGCCGGCGACGTCGCGGTAGTCGATCAGTTGGATGTCGGCCCGCTCGGTCAGGCCCTCCTTAAAGATGCGCTCTTTGGCAAACTTGTACTGCTCTTCCGATATCGTGATCGCCGTGACCTTGGCACCCACATCGCGGGCTGCGAACTCCGCGAAGCCGCCCCATCCGCAGCCAATTTCAAGCACATGATGATCAGGCTGTAAGGACATGCTTTCCGCTAGGGTGCGGTACTTGCGCTCTTGGGCGAGCAGTAGCGACTCACCGGGCCGGGCAAAGCGCGCCGCAGAATAGGTCATCGTCGTGTCGAGCCACTGCGAATAGAAGGCATTGCCCAGATCGTAGTGCGCTGAAATATTTCGCTTTGAACCCCATCGCGTGTTGCCACGCAGCGTGTGGCCGATGAGGTTGATGGCGGTCATGACCGGATTTCCGAACGAAACTCCGTCCCACTTGCCAAAATTCCAGGCTAGGACCTCCAGAACCTTGGACAAATCCGGTGTGTCCCATTCACCGGCCATATAGCCCTCGCCGAAGCCAATGGTTCCTGAACCGAGGACGCGGTTGATGAACCTGTAGTCTTTGACAATCAGCGTGCCTTCGCGCCCACAGGCATCGCCTTGGATTTCAAACCGGCGACCGTCCGGAAGCACCAGCGTGAAGTGACCAGAAGTCCAGTTTTTCGCCATGATTCGCACCGCTGACCGGAAGGTGGCGGGGGCTCCCGCCAGATCCATCGTTTGCGAAGCGGAACTCATGCAGTCTTTCCTTTGAAAACGCGGGTGACACTAGCACTGATGCCGTAGCGTGCGCCAACGCCGGGCGCATAGGATACGCACGGGCACCAGATCAAGATGCGTTGGACTTGAGGTGCGCCCCGCGACGGGTCAAACAGCCAATGTGGTAGGCCGAACGAAGGCGATTTATGGCAGTTTTGACGCTTCAACGCTGGGGAATTTCAATCGGCGAGGGCCATCCCCTCGTCGTGATCGCTGGCATAAATGTGTTTGAAGACCTTAGCATGGCGCTGGAAGTCGGGCGTCATCTGCAGGGCGTTACCGCTTCGCTCGGGCTTCCGCTAATCTTCAAGGCCAGTTTCGACAAGGCCAATCGATCTTCGATCCAGAGCTATCGCGGTCCGGGCCTCTCGGAGGGCATGGCTATGCTAGCTGAGGTGAAATCGCAGCTCGGAGTTCCCGTCTGTACCGATCTTCATGAAATCGCGCAGGCCGAGCCGGTCGCTGAAGTCGCCGACCTTGTTCAGATCCCAGCCTTTCTGTGTCGCCAGACCGACCTAGTCTCCGCCACCGCCAAGGCGACGCGCGCAGCCGGTGGCTTACTGCACATCAAGAAAGGCCAGTTCCTGGCTCCCTGGGATACCCGCGCCATCCTGGACAAGGCGCGCGAGGCGGCGGGCGCGGACATCGTCATGCTCTGCGAGCGCGGCGCGTCGTTCGGCTACAACAACCTCGTCGTCGACATGCTGGGTATACCGCAGATGAAGGACCTGGGTGTACCGGTGACGATCGATGCGACCCATTCGGTCCAGCTGCCTGGTGCCGACCCGCGAGGCAACGGCGTCGCGACGGGCGGGCGTCGCGAAGGCGTGTCTGTGATCGCCCGCGCTGCCGTCGCAGCAGGTGCCGACGGCGTCTTCCTGGAGTTCCATCCGGACCCGGACAAGGCGCTCTGTGACGGGCCCAGCGCGCTGCCACTGGAGGCCGCAGAAGGTCTCCTGAGGCAACTGAAGGCGGTGCATCAGGCTGTGCGGTCCGCTTGACCGCCGGGCCAACGCGACGCACAGGCTAGCGCCATGGATTTGGCCTCCCTTCAGCGGCTGTTGGCAAGCATACCGGGCAAGCGGGTGGCCTGCGTCGGCGACCTCATGGTGGATCGCTTCGTCTACGGCGCAGTGACCCGGGTCTCTCCGGAGGCCCCGATACCGGTGCTCGCTCGCTCGCACGAACTCAAGATGCTGGGCGGCGCGGGCAATGTCGCGCGTAACATCGCCGCGTTGGGTGGCTCCGTCGCGCTGGTGGGGGTGGTTGGCGGCGACCCAGAGGGCCATGAAGTGTCACGTTTGGTTGGTGATGATGCGGGCCGCATCGAAGGCTATCTGGTTACGGATCCAGATCGCCCGACAACCTTGAAGACCCGCTTCGTGTCCGGCGGCCAGCAACTGCTACGGGTCGACCTGGAGGAGAGCCGACCGGTTACGGGCGAGATCGAACAACGACTGATCCGAACGGTGCGCGGCGCGGCGCGGGGGGCAGGGGTGATCCTGCTGTCCGACTACGGCAAGGGCGTGGTCACCGATGCTGTGATCGCGGCGGCGCGAGAATCTGCGGAGCCCGGCGCGCATGTGATTGTCGACTCCAAGGCGCGCTCGTTTGCCCGCTATGGCGAGATTGATCTAGTGAAGCCCAATGCGGCCGAGTTGGGTTATGCGACCGAGATGCCGACGGAGACGGACGCGCAGGTCGAGGCGGCTATTCTCAGGGCGCTGGACCTCTGGGCGGCGCGCGGGGTTTTAGTGACACGGGCAGGGAAGGGCGTGTCCCTTGGCTTGCGGGGAGAGGCGGTGCGGCACTTCCGCACCACAGCTCGCGAGGTGTTTGATGCGTCCGGCGCGGGCGACACGGCGCTCGCGGCCATCGGGTTGGCCCTCGCCGCCAACGTCGATATTGAAGACGCCATCGGCTTCGCTCAACTTGCGTCCGGCGTTGCCGTCGGCAAGGCGGGTACGGCGACCGTCAGCGCGGACGAATTGATCGAGGCCCTGCTTTCCGCTCACGCGGTGCAGGTCGATGGTAAGGTCGCGACTTTGGACCGAATGACCGATCAAGTTGCGCGCTGGCGGGCAGAGGGCCTTAGGATCGGCTTCACCAACGGCTGCTTCGATATCCTGCATAAGGGCCACATCACCTACCTTACCCAAGCTAGGTCCTGGTGCGATCGGCTGATCGTCGGGGTCAATTCCGACGCGTCAGTTCGGGCTTTGAAAGGGGAAGGGCGGCCAGTGAATGACTTGGAATCCCGCGCGCTGGTCCTAGCGGGATTGCGGGCGGTCGACTTGGTCGCCCCGTTCGAAGAGGCGACGCCACTGAAACTGATCGAAGCTGCCCGTCCGGATGTGCTGATCAAGGGCGCAGACTATGCCGAGGACGAAGTGGTCGGCGGCGACCTCGTCAAATCGTGGGGCGGCGAAGTCCGCCTGGCGGCGATCGTTGAGGGCTATTCCACCACCGCGGCGATCGCGCGGGCGAGCGGCCAGGAGCAAGATACATGACGCAGCGCCGGATCGTCTTCGTGACCGGTGGGGCCGGCTTCATCGGATCGAACATCGTCGCCAAACTTGCGGAGGATCGCGACATCGATATCGTCGTCTGCGACCGCCTGCGTGAGGCGGACCTGGGCAAGTGGCGCAACATCGCCAAACACCCGATTGGGGACTTCGT
>JAYTWT010000208.1:0-3348 GCA_043743295.1 Alphaproteobacteria bacterium
GCCCAGATCGCTGAACACCTCGACGGCTTCTAAGAACGCCGGCCCCTCCGCCGCCATCGTCCGCGCATAGGCGACCTCCAACACCCCCGACGTCATCTCGGTGAGATGCATCAGCGTGGTATGGTGGGACTCAAGGGCGGGAGCCATGGACATGCGACGAAGAGAACATACCAAGAACTACATGTCAAGCCTGTTGCGCAGGGATACTGACCGTGACGACTTTGTCGCTTTGCGACGCGGCGCTACAAAGACCTCGTCAAGGACCTGAACCTATGACCGACCAACGCTTTGCGAATGTCTGGGACGCCCTGGAGGATACCCCGGCTCAGGCCGAGAACATGAAGTTACGATCCGCATTGATGATGGCGCTCAAGGACCATGTAGCCGCCGAGGGCCTGAGCCAGGCGGCGGCCGCCAAGGTATTCGGCGTCACCCAGCCGCGCGTGTCCGATCTGATGCGCGGCAAGATCGACCTGTTCGGCCTTGATACCCTGGTCAATATGCTGGCCGCCGCAGGGCTGCGGATGGAGGTGCAGGTGGGGCGGGCGGCTTAGGGGTGGAGCCGTCCGCGAAGGGTGTGGGCGCGCCGACTTAAATCCGAACATAACACGAACGTATGCACAACTTTGCTGTCATGAGATATGTCGGCCGCCGAAATAGCGGGCGTAACGGGTTGAAAACCCATCATGATAGGTTACATATCGTTATGGTCACCGTACATCGCGCTTATGGCCTGCGTATCGTCATTTTTGTCGATGATCATGAACCGGCCCACGTGCACGTGTTCGGTGATGGCGAAGCCAAGGTCAAACTTGCCGGCAGCGCGGGCGATCCTGAATTGATCTTCGCCACGGGCATGACGCGGGCGGAAATCCGGCGGGCCATGGGCGTTGTCAGAGAACAGCAGGCCCTCCTGCTGAGGAGATGGAGCGAGATTCATGGTCAGGGTCATGGCTGACATTTCGGACGCACAGATCGACGACGCGATCGCGCGCGGAAAGCGGTCTCTGGAGTCAGAGCCTCGGGCCGCATCAGTCCGCTACGACCGCGACCTCGACCGTGTCGTGGTCGACCTGACGAACGGCTGTACCTTCGCCTTTCCGCCCCGGCTGGCCCAAGGTTTGGAGGCGGCTACGGACGCGCAGCTCCAGGAGGTTGAGATCCTCGGTGTCGGGTATGGCCTGCACTGGGAAGCCCTCGACGTCGATCTCTCGATCCCCGGCCTGGTGGCGGGCCTGTTCGGGACCAGGGCCTATATGGCCCGCCACGCTGGCCAGGGGACGTCGCCCGCGAAGGCTGCGGCGTCGCGCGCCAATGGCGCTAAGGGCGGGCGCCCGCGAAAGCAGGCTTGAGGGGCGGTGGTGAGCGGGGTGTCACTGTAGTCCAAGGACTACTTGGTGGTGCTGGCCACGCTGCGCGGACTTGGCCTGGCTCTCACCGTGTTCGGTTACCGACGACAGGCCGCCTAGCGGCGCGGCATCGCCACAGAAACGGCCTCGAATACGCGGCCGAAGGTGCGGAGACGTCCACACAGCGGCCAAGCTGGGGGAGCATTGCTCCTGTCCCTGAATATCCCTTGTCAATATGCTGGCCACCGCCGGATTGCGCGTCGAGTTGCAGGTGGGGCGGGCGGCTTAGGCGGCGGGAAGGTGTGAGTTTTCACACTTGCGCACGTGGACGGCTTCTCCGTTGGCAATAATCGCGATAGCCTTGCTACAAACTCGTAGGAGCTAGTGTTCGCGTTGAGGCCCCCCGATGATCTAGGCGGCGTTTGGCGCACGATTGGCGGAGCGTTTCGCGTGCGCTTCGGCGGAGGCGCGGTCGGTCGGCTTGGACAGATTACGATTTGGGGTGCAACGCTTATCGCGATCGTTGCGATCATTGCGATCCTGCGTCAGCCGGACTTCACGCCATGGATGCTGGGCGGCCTCTTGCTCTTTCTTCTGTCCGGGCTGGGTGCGGCACTCATCTACAGCTTGCGTTACCCTCAGTGGGCTGCGTTGGGCGATGCTCAGATGGAGAGGGTCATAAGGCAGGATCAAGCGGTGAAGGGGCTGCGAGACCCCGCCTTACTGCCAACGGCAGCGGCCATTCCAACTGACAACCCGTTGCTCATTGAGAGCAGCGCCGAGAATCGGTTGGACGGCTAGCCATGTACAAGATGGTGCACATCAACATCATGTACTCCTCGGCACATCGCGACCCGCGCGCGCTCGAGCCGCTCGTTGCGGGGACGGCTCTCGACTGGGTAAGGTACAGCCAATTCGGGTGGCTGCTTTGGACCGGCAGTTCGATCTTCGAGGTGACTGAGCGCCTCAAGGCCGTGCTTGATCAAAACGATCAGTTCCTGGTGAGCGCGTTCAGTTCAGTCGACCCGCCAGGCGGGCGCTTGCCTCAATGGATATGGGATTGGATCAACCTTTCTCGAAACGCGATGTCCGGCCAAGCCAATGCGCAGCTGAACATCTTCGCGCAGCCTGGGGGTAACCAGAGCCCTCCGGGGGTAAATGGGGACACGAGTGGTGAGAGATAGGATGACAGAGATTAGGTGACCGGATACCAGTTCACTGCAGATTTCTCCACTCCCCCCTCACCCCACCGCCAACGCCCGGCGCAGTCCCTCCGGGTCGGCCTTGATGGCCCGGAGCAGGGTTCGCGCCGGGCCGCTGGGGCGTTTGGCGCCGCGCTCCCATTCCTGGAGGGTGCGCAGGCTGAAGTCATAGGCGGCGGCGAACTGGGCCTGGGTCATGGCGTTGGCGCGGCGGATGGCGCGCACGTCAATCTCGGGAGCCATATCGGGCGCGGCATCGGGGTTGGCGGCGATCTGGCGCGCGAGGTCGGCGTCGGTCATGGCGTCCACCCTGTCCCAGTCGGTGGCGGCCAGGGCTTTGCTGGCGGCGTCACTCAAGGTCGTCGGCATAGCGTTTTACCTCTCGAGGGTTGGCCTTGCGGAGCGAGATCACACGTCGCTCGCCGTTCCGATCCGAATAGACGCACGCGAACAGGCGGGCGTTGATGAGGCCGAAGGCGATCTGGCGCATCTCGCCATAGTCAAAGCGGTCATCCGTCATCGTGACGCAGGGACCTAGAAACAGGACCTCCGCGAGCGCGAGGGACACGCCATGCTTGGCTTGATTACGTCGGTCTTTTTCCGGGTCGAACACACAGTTCACTCAGGCGTTATACGCCTTAGACGTAGTTCGAACAAGGGATTCGATAAGTCGCGCCGCGCACGGCTCATCGCGCAGTCCACCTCGATGACTGTGTATTTTAGTTGACGATTGATCGCGGCTACTCCAGATAAGCTGTTGTGATCGAGGTTCGCCAGACGGAGGAATTCGCCGCGTG
>JAYTWT010000209.1:0-4612 GCA_043743295.1 Alphaproteobacteria bacterium
TGACCGAAACGGCGATAGCAGAACATGTCGATGACCACGTCCTTGCCGAACAGTTGGCGGTACTCGGTGCCGACCTTGGCGGCAAAGGTCACGGCTTCGGGGTCGTCGCCGTTGACGTGGAAGATCGGCGTCTCGACCATCAGCGCCACGTCGGTCGGATAGGGCGAGGAGCGGCTGTTCTTGGGGCTGGTGGTGAACCCGATCTGATTGTTGACCACGAAGTGCATGGTCCCGCCAACGCCGTAGCCGCGCAGGCCCGACAGGGCGAAACACTCCGGCACGACGCCCTGGCCAGCGAACGCCGCGTCGCCGTGCAGCAGCAAAGGCATGGCATGGCCGCGCCCGGCGTCCGGCTGTTCTCGTAGGGTGAAGGCTTGCTTGGCTCGGACCTTGCCGATCACCACCGGGTTGACGATCTCCAGATGGCTGGGATTAGCGGTCAGCGACAGGTGGACGCTGTTGCCATCGAACTCGCGGTCTGACGAAGCGCCCAGATGGTATTTCACGTCGCCCGAGCCCTGGACGTCGGAGGGCAGGGACGAACCGCCCTGGAACTCGTGGAATATGACCTGATAGGGTTTGCCCATCACGGCGGCCAGGACGTTCAGACGGCCTCTGTGCGGCATCCCGATGACGATGTCCTTCACGCCAAGCGCGCCGCCACGCTTGATGATCTGTTCTAGTGCCGGGACCATGGCCTCGCCACCGTCCAGGCCGAACCGCTTGGTGCCGGGAAAGCGGCGGTGGAGGAACTGTTCGAAGCCCTGCGTCTCGATCAGCTTCTTGAGGATCGCCACCTTGCCCTCAGGCGTAAAGGCGATCTCCTTGTCGCGGCCCTCGATCCGCTCCTGCAGCCAAGCCTTCTCCTTGGGATCGGTGATGTGCATGTACTGCACGCCGACGCTGCCGCAATAAGTGCGGCGTACGATGGCTAGAATCTCGCGAAGCGTCGCGGTCTCCAAACCCAGTACGAAATCCAAGAAGATCGGGCGGTCGAAATCGGGTTCCGAAAACCCATAGCTCGAGGGATCGAGCTCAGAGGCGTCGCCCGGCGTCGTCGCCAGGCCCAGGGGATCCAGATTGGCTTTCAGATGGCCGCGCATCCGGTAGGCCCGGATCATCATAATCGCGCGCAGCGAATCCAGGGTCGCGGCGCGGACCTCGTCGACAGACGCGGTGGGTTTGCGCGCCTCGATCGTCTTGCTGACTTTGGCCTCAACCGCGGGCCACATCCCGTCGATGGCGCTGAGCCAGTCGGGTCGGGCTTTCGGCGTGGCCGCGCGCGCCCAGGCGGGCGGCACTGCGGCGCGCTTCACATCGTCGGCGCTGTCATGCAGCGACACAAAGAACGCCGCCCAGGAGGGTTCAACCGCTCCGGGGTCGGCACTCCAACGCGCGTAAAGGTCCTCCACGAACGCGGCATTGCCGCCGTAGAGGAAGGAAGTCTCGGCCAGTACGTCGTTGATCAGGCCCGCATCGTCCGCCATGTCTTCGCCTTCCGGGGCGGGCCCACGGACTTTCCGAAGAAGGAGCCGAGCGCGGATCGCCCTACATCATAACTCGACGCGTTAAGCGCCCTTCAGGACCTCGAGCAGCGTGGTCCCCAGCGCCGCCGGAGAGGGCGACACGCGGATGCCCGCCGCCTCCATCGCCGCGATCTTGTCTTCAGCGCCACCTTTGCCGCCGGAAATGATCGCGCCCGCGTGACCCATGCGCCGACCGGGCGGCGCGGTGCGTCCCGCGATGAAGCCCACCATAGGCTTCTTGGTTGATGAATTCTTGATGAACTCGGCCGCATCTTCCTCGGCTGAGCCACCGATTTCGCCGATCATGATGATCGATTCCGTCTCCGGGTCCTTCAGGAACATGTCGAGCATGTCGATGAACTCGGTGCCTTTCACGGGGTCGCCGCCGATGCCCACGGCTGTCGATTGGCCAAGGCCGACTTGAGTGGTCTGGAACACAGCTTCGTAGGTAAGGGTGCCCGACCGGGAAACAACACCCACCGAGCCCTTCTTGAAGATGTTGCCCGGCATGATGCCTATTTTGCACTCATTCGGGGTCAAGACGCCGGGGCAATTCGGCCCGATCAGCCTGGATTTTGAGCCACTGAGCGAACGCTTCACCCGCACCATGTCGGCCACCGGGATGCCCTCGGTGATGCAGATGATCAGCGGAATCCCGGCATCGATGGCTTCCAGGATCGAGTCGGCGGCGAACGGCGGCGGCACATAGATCACCGAGGCGTCGGCACCCTCTTGGCGCATGGCCTCGGCCACCGTGTTGAACACCGGCAGGCCAACGTGGGTCGTTCCACCTTTGCCCGGCGTGACCCCGCCGACCATCCTGGTCCCATAGGCGATGGCCTGTTCGGAATGGAACGTCCCCTGGGCACCGGTGATGCCCTGGCAGATAACGCGGGTGGTCTTGTCGATGAGGATGGACATCAGAACCGTTCTTTGACCGGGACAAAAAGTTCAAGGACGCTGGAGTCCTTGAACGTCATGACAATGAGCATCTTAACGTCGCCCGCCTGACGAGAGGCGACAATGTCTTCAGGGGCTAGGGGCGTGCGCTTGCCGTCTATCTCGTTCCATAGCCAGCCCATGGCGTTCTTCTGGAAGGCGAGCCCCAGCCGGCCAGGCACGCCGGCATAGGCGGCGACGTCGGCTTCGACCGCCTTCGCGTCGATGTTGGGTCCAGCGACCACCACGCAAGCTTGGGCGGGAATTTCCTGCCGAGGGATCATGCGGCTCGTTTGCGCCACCACCACCGCCAGAGTACCCCGTAGGTCGGACTTTCCTCGCCCTGCAGCGCCAGCAATGATCTCACCCTTTTCGCTCGGTGCGGTCAAAACTCTGATCAGACGCTGGTCGGCCTTGGGCCAGCCCACCGCCTCGGCTTCCGATATCGCCATCTTCGGGTCTGCGTTGTGATTGAGACACACGACACGAAAGACGTCGAATAGCGACGTGGCCTGGGCACCCGTGGCACTCAGGAGCAGTGCTAGTCCGGCGGTGACCGCAGTCAGCTTCACGCTGCGCCTCTGACCGCTTTCACGATTTTCTCCGCCCCGTCACTCAGATCATTCGCCGCGATCACATTCAGCCCGCTCTCGTTGATGATCTTCTTGCCCAGCTCAGCATTGGTGCCTTCCAGGCGCACCACCAGGGGTACGGTCAGGCCAACCTGCTTGACCGCCGCCACCACCCCGTTGGCCAGGGTGTCGCAGCGCGCGATGCCGCCGAAGATGTTCACCAGGATGCCCTTCACATTGGGGTCGGCCATGATGATCTTGAACGCCGCCGTCACCTTGGCCTCGTCAGCGCCGCCGCCGACGTCAAGGAAGTTGGCGGGTTCGGCACCATAGAGCTTGATGATATCCATGGTCGCCATGGCCAGGCCTGCGCCGTTGACCATGCAGCCGATCTCGCCGTCGAGGGCGATATAGGAGAGGTCGAACTTCGAGGCCTCGATCTCCTTTGGATCTTCCTCGGTCTCATCGCGCAGGGCCACGATATCCGGGTGGCGGTAGAGGGCGTTGCTGTCGAAGCTGATTTTGGCGTCCAGTACCCGCAAGTGGTCATCTGCGGTGACAATCAGCGGGTTGATCTCCAGCATCGACATGTCCTTGTCGACAAACGCCTTGTACAGCTGGCCCAGCAGGACGGCGGCCTCTTTGGCCAATCCGCCGCTCAGGCCCAGCGCGCCGGACAAGGTGCGGGCGTGATGCGGCCACACGCCGGTGGCCGGATCGATGGAAAAGGTGATGATCTTTTCAGGGGTCGAATGGGCGACCTCTTCGATGTCCATGCCGCCTTCGGTGGACGCCACCACAGAAACGCGGCTGGTTTCGCGGTCCACCAACAGCGACAGGTAGAATTCCTTGGCGATCGCCGCGCCCTCTTCGATGTAGAGGCGGTTGACCTGTTTGCCCTTGGGACCTGTCTGGTGGGTCACCAGCACGCGTCCCAACATCTCAGCGGCGTTGGTCTTCACGTCCTCGGCGGACTTGACCACTCGAACACCACCCTTTGAGTCAGCGCCCAGACCGTCAAAGCGCCCCTTGCCACGTCCACCAGCGTGGATCTGAGACTTCACCACAAACACCGGACCGCCCAGTTTTGCCGCCGCGTCGACGGCGTCTGCAACGGTATAGGCCGGATAGCCGCGCGGGACCGCCACGCCGAACTCCGCGAGGACGGTTTTAGCTTGGTGTTCGTGAATGTTCATGAGGCCTTGGGGTCGGCTGCCGACGGGGCTCGCCTCAGTGGCGAGTGAAGCGGCTTATAGGCGCCGCCCCCGGCGATGACAACCGCGTGAGGGGCGGAAAACCCCCCGTGCGAAATTTCTGTCAAACGCGCGTATCGACGGTGACGTTGGCGGTTCGGTCGAGCTTGCCCCACCCGACCCTTGCACCATGGAGCGCAGCATCGATCGACTTGATCACGACGTAGTACATCAGCTGGCGATAGCCGAACCTCTGTACCGGTAGCCAGATGAGATCACGCCAAGGCGCGCGGCGCTCAAGCGTCATGCCGATGGCCGCTGCGGACAGGTCCAACGTGACGAATGCGGCCCAGTAGGCAAGCGACTGGATCAGGTCGTCGGG
>JAYTWT010000210.1:0-4403 GCA_043743295.1 Alphaproteobacteria bacterium
TGGAACTGCACCATGTTCTCCTGCGTCGGCTGAACGCCGGAGGTGGCGATCAGCAAGCGCATGCGTTGGGCCAGGTCATAGGTTGAAACGATATCGTCATTGACCACGGCGGCCACGGACTCAGACAGTCCCGTCGGCGCGGCAGGCGCAACTGGCGCGACGGGTGCTGGTGCCTGCTGTGCCATGGAACCGACCGGAATCAGTGTGCAGGCCAGAACGAGGCTCAAGGCCGCAGACCCCGAGAGTGAGCGCATCATAGAGACGTATCTTCCTTAGAACGACCGCCCGTGGTGATACTCAGACGGATGCATCCATCTGAGTATCACCACAAGACATTGATTTTTGTGGATCGGACCACAGACGGGTGGGACTCACCCGTCTGCTACGATCCACAGGGTGATCTACTTACCATTGAATGAGCCGCCCAATGTGGCGAGGGTTAGGCGCAACGAAACAGACTCACTTGGCAGAAGGCGTCCAAGGATCGTGTCTTCGCGGCGGTAGATCACATCTACGCGCAGGCAGTCATCACGATAAAATACGCCAAAATCACGTACGACCCAGGCGTCACGCTTCAGATCGCGGTTGCCGTAGACGCTGAAGCCGTAGTTCCGCGCCACATAAATCTCGCCGCCGAGGTCTAGATTCTCACGCTTGACTCCATTGATGTCGAAGTCGTCGGTCAGATAACGGACATAGCCGTTGCCAAAGCGAGTGGAGACGTTGGCACCGGCTTCCAGACGACGGATGTCGAGGCTGTCGCTGTCCAAACGGGCGCGGGTAAACAGCGAGACGCCCTTGATCGGCTGAGCGTCGGCGGCGACGACCCAATCCGAGGATTTTGAACGCAAGCCCGAGCGTTCGGCGAAAACATTGTCTACTTCGGAGCGAAAACTGCGCCCCACGATGAAATTGGCGCGCCGACCATCATCCCAGAGGACCGCGGCCCGGCCCGCGACGTTCAGACGCGCGCCGTCCTCATAGAGGTCGTAGCCCGGGAACTTATTGGCGCGGAACAGAGTGGTTTCGTCGAACTCGAACGCGACGCTGTCCTCATTGAGATAGGTGGGTTCACCTTTGGCGTTCCGCCCAATCACCACCTGCTTGGCCCCCGGCGATGCCGCGACCTGCAGCAAGGGCTCCAGAATGATCGTCGCATCCGCCGTCCGCTTGAACACCGGATAGGTGAGGTCTACGCCTGCTGTCGCCAGACCCCGGCCCATGTTGGCACTGCGGGTTGCCGACCCGACCCCGGTCAGGATGTCGTGCAATTGATAGGCGTCAGTGCGCACGTTCACGAACGGCTCAAACCGCAGGCCTGCACCGGAGGTGAGGCTGCGCCGCCAATCCAGTTCCCCGGTAACGCGTGCGCTGTCCAGGCCCGGCAGGCGCACGGCAAGATTCGTCGGAGACTGCTCGCGTGCCAGAACTACGGCGCTCGTGTGGACCCTCAGCCGCCCGCCCAGGATACTGCCTTGCGGTTCATAGTGGCCCTCGACCAATGGCCCGATGATCGGGAAGACTCGGTCGTTCTCGCCGGTGCTGAGCCCGGTTTTCGGATTGAACGCCCCCGGACGCAGCCCCTGGATAGTCATCGCGGCGACGGACAGATAGGAACGCTGATCCTGTCGGATCGCGTACAGTTGGGAGATCAACCGCCGGTCGTCCGACACATAGGGCCCGCGACTTTCGTAGACCTTGCTGACCTCGTATTTGTCGAAAATCAGGTCGTCGGAACTGCGCTCGGCGGTAAAGCCCCACCGCCACTTGTCATTGATCTGGAAAGCGCCACGACCCAGGATATAGCTTCGGTCGGTCTTCTGACCAAACTCAATGCCCTTGCCGTCGAAATCGCGCTCATGGGTGTAGCCGAAACGGATATCGACATCGCCGGAGTAGAAGCGCTTGCGGAATTCGCCGTTCAGGAACGGCGCGACCTTCGAGTTGAACTGCGGGCTGATGGTCATGTCCATCGAAGGCGAGATCGCCCAATAGAACGGTTGTTCGTACGACGCACCACGACGATCAGACGCCGATGCCTTGGGGACCAAAAAGCCAGAGTTGCGGGGCGACTCCGGGTCGGCATGCCAAAATACCGGCAGGAAGGCGACGGGCACGCCGAACAGCCGGAACCGGGCGTTCCGATAGTAAACGATCCGTTCCTTCTTGTTCCGCACAACCCGATCAGCAGCGATTGACCAGGTCGGCGTCTTGGCTGAGCCATCGGCGGCGCAAATCTCGCACGGTGTGTAGATCGCCTGGTTGAGTTCCTGGATGTCCTCGCTGCGCTTGGACGCGCTGGCGGCGGCGATTTTCACATTGTCCTGCAGCCGGGCGGAGAAGCCCAAGGCGACGCCGGCTGCCATCTCATCGTCCAGCACGATCTCTTCGGCAAACTCGAAGGTACCATCGGAATTGATCGTGACGATGTTGCCATAGGCGTGAATCACGCCGGTCTTGTCATCATACTCCAGGCGATCCGCCCGGAGCGTGCGACCGTTTTGGCGGACCTCGATGTTACCCTTGGCGCTGGTGCGGCCGGTCTTGTCTTCTCGAATGACCTCGTCGGCCTCGATGTAGAGCTCGCCCTTGGCCATGCCGTCCGAAACGGCGGGGCCCTTGGTCGGTTGCGCGTGCGCGGCTGACGCGCAAACAGCCGCTAACGCAGCGCCGACCAAAAGGCGCCGCTTGCCGGCGGATCGCGGCAGGGGCCGGCGAAGACTCATCAAGGCTCTCAATTCTGGTAGCCCGCCCATATCGGACAGAATCGTCCAATTCGAGGGGGCTGACAACTCAAGTCAGCGATGCATAGCCGGGCAGGCCAAGGATTCAACCGTCTTCGGTGTAACAAAGCAGGGTCAATCCCACGAGCAGGGCGACGACACCCGGCGCCCAGGCGGCGGCAAACAACGGAATGAAGTCGGCCTTGGCCAAGGCTCCGGCGAATTGGTTGAGAAAGAACATCACAAAGCCCAATGCGACTCCGGTACCGGCCAACCCGGCCAGCCCCCCAAGCCGCGTGAGTCGCAGCGAGAAGGCGGCTGCTAGAATCGTCATCGCAGCGAACAACAGGGGCGTCGCGAGAAGTTGTTGGAAGCGCAACTGATAGCCGGATGCCGAAAACCCGGCCTGCTCTGTGAGGCGGATCGCGGTCTGCAGACGCCAAAAGGGAATAGCTTCCGGAGAGGCGAGGCGATCCATGGCAGCCTCGGCGTCCAAGGTTGACCGGATGGAAAGGCTGGCGGACCGGATCGAAGATCCTCCTGCTGCGGCTTCGCGCACGTCGGTCAGTCGCCAAAATCCAGGCAGTAGCTTCGCCTCGGCGGCTTCCAGACGTCGGCGAAACACCGGAATGCCGCGGCTGTCTTTCTCGTAGATGAAGAGGGAGACGCCGCGCAGGGTGACGGGGCCTGTGGTTTTGCTGCGCGCCTTGGCGTGAATGACCACCTGCGTTGTCTCGTCGCCCTGTCGCAACCAGATGTCGCGCGGCTGATCGCCCAGATAATTGGCCATCACGCGGTCGCGTTCGGCCTCGTACCGCGCGTTCAGGCTGGCGGCGACGGGATTGAGGCCGCCCACAGCGATCAGACCGATCACGAACGCGCCGGCAGCGGTCGGCAGGATGAAGCGCCAAGCCGAGACGCCCGCCGCCCGCATGGCCACCAACTCGCTGCGCCGATTAAGGCCCACAAAGGCACCCATCGATCCGAACAGAAAACAGAATGGCAACAGGATCTGCAGCAGCGAGGGCAATCGAAGGGCGGTCAGCTGCAGGATGATTGACGCGCCCACATCTGTCCGCGAACCGATCTGACCGGAAAGCTCAACGAACTGGATCAACAGCACGACGGCGGCGATCACCGCGAGCGCGGTCAGGACGCCCATAAGCATTTGGGCCAGCACATAGCGCTCCAGCCTACCGACGCCGATCATGCGGCCATCGCTGCAGGGCTTGACGCGCGGCTGATATCGATGTGCCGGCTCACCTTTTGACGGAACACCGTAGCCAGGGCGATGCCAGTGGCTGCAATGGGCACTAGATATTGGGCGATGTTGGCCCAGCCGTTATCGCCAGCCGCCGAGAGCGCCAGGAAGCCAAGGAGGCGGGTCAGCGCGGCGCAAGCGGCTGTCGTGGCGATCCTGCGACCATAGCCAAGCCGCGAGAAGCCCCCGCCGATGATCGCCGACAATGCCATGGCCATGAAGGCAATGTTGTAGAGCGGTGTGGCGATCCGTGCGTGGCCTTGGGCCAGGAGGTCCAGGCGATTGCGCCGTTCCCAATCCTGCTGCAGATCCGGGAAGAACAGTTCGTGTATCCAGCGATCCGACGGCTTGTAGTGTATCATCTCGTCGGATTTCGAAAGCGGCGTTAAGTCAAAGGTATAACTCTCAAAACTCAGATA
>JAYTWT010000211.1:0-8507 GCA_043743295.1 Alphaproteobacteria bacterium
TCTCGGCCAACGTCCAATTCATGACCGTCATGGCCACCCAGATGCCATTTATCGGGCGAGGCTGATGGCCTCTGATAGTGCGCCGCAACATTGTTGCTGCGTCGCAGCAACTTAACGCTTGCGTCAACGTAAAGATCGGGAGATCATTCGTGACCGGCAGAGGTTGCACGGGGCGATAGTCCCCGGCGCTCGTCGAGAGGAACGCCGGAAAGGGGTTTTGCAAACCCTGATCCCGGAGACTACCTATGAACCGCTTTCTGACCCTTCTCGCAGCCGCGACGCTCATTGCCGCGCCGGCCGCCGCGCAATCCATGCGCATTTCACTTGCTGGCAAGAGTGCCGAACAAATCCACGCCGACATCTCCAGCGCCGCCAAGACGGTGTGTGCTCGGGCCGTGGCCGGCTCGTCTTTCGAGCGTGAAGCATACGCGTCTTGCTATAAGTTTGCCGTCAGTGATGCCGTCGCCCGCGCCGGCAGCCCGGCCCTGCTGGCCATCGCTACGACGAAGTCAGTACAGCGCTAACGGCTGACTTGAACGGGCGGCTCGGCGCCCCGCTAACAACGTCCCGATCAGGTAGCAATATCTGATCGGGACAGTCCTTATCCAGAGAGTGATCTAGACTTCAGCGAACACAGGCGTTCGCTTTTCCAGGCTGGAACGTACGGCCTCGACTTGGTTAGGCGTGCCCATTAGCGCGGTCTGTTCCTGACTTTCAGCCAATAGGATCGCGTGCTGATCGCCGCTCAGCGCCAAGTCCATCAGCCGCTTTCCTGCGCGGATGGCATGAGGATTCTTGCCCGCGATCTCCCGCGCAAAGGCGAGAGCCTCGGCCCTCGGATCTGCGCAGACCCGCGTCGCGAGCCCCATCTCAAAGGCTTCCTGACCTGAAAAGATGCGGCCCGAATAGGTCAACTCGCGCGCCACGTCGTCGCGCACCAACCCACGCAACAGGACCACGCCCGCCATGTCGGGGATCAAGCCCCATTTGATCTCCAGAACCGCCAGCTTCACATCCGGGGTCACGAAGCGCATGTCAGGCCCCAGAGTGAGTTGAAAGCCACCACCAAGGGCTACGCCGTGAACGGCGGCGATCACTGGCACCGGGATCTCTCGCCACACCATGACCGCATGTTGCGCACGGTTCGACCCGCCCTCTGTTCGGTTGGCGGTCAACAGGGGACCAGCCGACCCTTGCCCGCTCTTGCGCTCGCCCTGCGCCATCGACTGGAAGTTGCCCATGTCTAGCCCGGCACAGAACGCGCGACCCTCACCGGACAGAACCACGGCCCGCAAACCGGGCTCGATCTTCAGGCGCTCTCCGGTGGCGATCAGGGCCTCAAACATGGCGTTGTCGAGCGCGTTCATCTTGTCGGTGCGGATGAGGCGCACGTCAGCGACGCCATCCTCGATATCTACGCTGATGCGGTCATTCATGAGTGGTCTCCTCTAGCGGCGGGCCAGCAGATAGCCGGCGCGCGGGAAATGCACGTTGAGCCGCCCAAGATCCGCGTCGTCACGCGCCACAGTGATGCGGCTGCGGGTCACGGCGGCAAGCTCGCCGATGATGGGATCGCGGCCATAGTCATCCGCCTGGACGGCCACCTGATCGCCGGGCGCGAGGCCTGAGAGATCATCGGAATCAGAGGCGAGCGCTACCTCAGGCGACGCTGCGCGGGCGATATCCAGCGCTTCGGCTGGCGTCATCTCGGTGCGTGCGCCATGGCCGATGGCCTTGATCCGGTCGCGCCACGCCAGGGTGCGCGTGAATCCCGCCAGCATAGTCTCCGACGAGGCCCGCGCCGCAGCACCCGTCCACCAGATGTTCATCCAGGCCGCGACGTCGGCCAGCGACGGCTTCGTCCCGCCCAGGTAATTGCCCTCCGCCAGACCGTCCTCCAGCCAGGCGGCATAGGTCCGCCACTGACCGCGCATGAACGGTGCGGCGGCCTTCATCGCAGCGACGTCGAACGGCCGCCCCGACAGTTTCTCGCGGTCGTTGATGAACGCCTGGGGCACATTGTCGCCGATCTCACCGAAGATCACCGCCACGCTGGCCTGGAACCACAGCCGGTCGGCCCACAGGTTCACCGCCCAATCGCCGCCGGTCGCCAGCGCGGTCTCGGGATAGCGCCGGTCCAACTCGGCCATCATCACCTGGCTATCGCAATAGACGTCAGCGCCGATCTGCATCACCGGAATGCGCCGATAGCCGCCCGTCAGCGGCGTCAGGTCCGGCTTCGGCATAATCACCGGCTGGACCACCGAACGCCACGCCAGCCCCTTCACGCCCAGCATCAGGCGCACCTTCTCTGAGAACGGCGAGGTGTCGTAGTGGTGCAGGATGATTTCAGACATGCAGGGTCCCAAAGGCCAACCGCAAACCTAGGCGAATGGTGCGCCCCCGCAATGGCGACGTTGCGTCAAGCGAGGCCCGCAGGTTCCGATTTCGTGTCTGAGGGGTCTTGGCTTGAATTGGACCCGTCTGCGGCGTCCTATCGGCACACCATGACCTCCGGCCCGTCCATCCCCGCAGACGCCGACGAGGCGGCGCAGATCATTGATGCGCTGGAGGCGGTCTACGATCCTGCGCAAGGCCCGACAGACGGCGCGCCCGTGACCTTGCACGCTGACGCTCTGGCGGCAGCGGCCTATGATCGGGAGGGCGCACCCTGCGTTGTTCAGGATCGCTTCAACGCGTGGTTCGAGCCTGCCGAGGTCGAGGCGGTTATGGCGGCCTGGAGACCCAGCGCGCGGCCCAATGCCCTTCTGACCCTCGCATCCCGGACCGGTGCCACCACCGTGATCCTGGTCGGCAAGACGACATACGCGGCGCAATGGGCAATCCCCGCAAGCCTCGCGGCAACCCTCGCCAAGGCCGGGGCCGCATCTGTGGCCGTGGCCTATCGCCCGTTCGAGGTGCCCGCCTTGGCCGACGCCGCGCTGGCAAGCTGGCGGCTGACTCCGCTGGAGGCGAAGACCGTTAGGTCATTGATCTCAGCGGGCGATCTGCAAGCGGGAGCCAAGAGCGCCGGCCTCGGCTATGAGACTGCACGCAAGGCCCTGAAGCTGGCGCTGCGCAAGGCCGGGACCGGGCGGCAGACGGACCTCGTGCGGCGGCTTCACATCGCCGTCGGTAGCGGCGACCTAAAGCTCGCGCAGGCCGAAGCCTTAAGCGTGGCGTTGGGGATTTCGTTGCGTTCGGCAGGCGTGAGCATCTTGCTCGCCTTAGGTTTGACCCGCAGCGAGGCCGCCGCAACGCTGCACGTTAGCGCGCACACGCTAAAAGACGAACTGACCGCGCTTTACTATCGCTTCGGCCTGCGTACCGCCATTGACCTAAGCCGGATGACCACAGAGGCCCTGGTGCTGCTTGGTGCCGCCAGCAACCCGCATACCGCCGCCGGTACCTCATGGAGCACGCTTCGGCCCCTGCGGTTCGTGGGTCGCGCCGACGGCTTGGGCCGCATCGCCCTCTCCGACTTTGGCCCGGCCAGCGGCGATCCGACCTTGCTGTTCCACAGCGCCACGACCGGCAGTCTGCTGGACCGGGGGCTGGTCGCCGCGCTGCAGTCCGCAGGCTCTCGCCCCATAGCCATCGAACGGCCGGGCTTCGGACTCACTGATCCGCCGGATGGTGATCCCCTTGAGGTCGCCGTCAGCGACGTGCTGACGGTGATGCACACGCTGGGCCTGCGCCGCGTCCGTCTGGTCTGTCGGGGTGGTGAGCCTGTCGCCATGGCGTTGGCGGGCCGGGTGCCTGAGCGCCTTGCGCGGGCGGTGCTGATCAATCCCTTCACGCCCTATGATGTCGACAGCCGCTGGGACGGGTTCATGAACAAAGGCAAGCGCTTGGTCAGCGCCTACCCCGAGATGATCGAACCTCTAGCCCGGTTCCTCAGCCGTCGGGCAACACCGGAGTCCATTGAGCGCCTCGTTCGCAGTGCGCTGCGCGACAGCGTCGCGGACCATGCAGCCTTCGAGAACCGCGCCATCGTCGAGGACTATGTGGAATCCGCCCGGCTGATGGGCGTGCGGTCTATGTGGGGCTTCGTCAACGACCAGAAGACCTATCGTACCTGGCGACCCCCCGTGCTGGCCGATGGACGGGCGTGGGTGCGACTGGTCGGCGGCCAGGACGTTCTCTATCGCACCGGCGATGCCGAAGCGCTTTGGGAGGCCGCCCTCCCCGGCCACAACGTCCGGCACGTTCCGGACGCCGGCCGAATGCTCCACGCCTCGCATCCCCAGTTGGTGGCAGAGGCGTTGAGCGCCTAGAGCACGATGCTCTAACCAAACGGTGGCGCGAAGCGGATGTTGTCGCGTTCCAGACCCTTCAGTACCACATCGATGCCGCCGGACTTGATCATCCATTCGAGGCGGTGATCGCGGTACTCGCGCTTGAACAGGCCCTTCTCCACCAGGTCGGCGACGTTGGGCATGGTCGAGCCACCCGCATTCATCGCCGCGATGTCGGCAACGCACTTGGCCACCGAAGGCCGTGCATTGGCCCGCGCCAGCCAATCGACAAGCTTGGAGCCTACCGCAGGCGGGTTGCCCTGCCCGACCGAGCCGTTGACATAGGGCACCACGCTTAAGTCACCCCAACCGAACGTCGCCCCATTGAACCATTCGCGCTCGCTCAGTTCCTTTTCCAACCACGCGAAGAACCCTTCGGTCTGGGCTTTGGCAGCTGCCATCAGGGCCTCGGCGGCCGCGCCCTCCGCTCGGCGGAACCAGCGGATTTCCGAGATCCCCCAGTTGATGGCCTCGAAGTGGGTGTCCATCACCTCTTCCAGCATCCGCACGCGCGCGCGATCAGCAGCACTGGCGGGCCGCATCGCCGGGTCCGGATAGGCATCGTCGAGATATTCCAGGATGATCGTGCTGTCGAAAATCCGAACGTCGCCATCCACCAGAGCCGGGACCTCGGCGCGCGGGCTGGCTTCGACAAATGCCCCCTGCGCCCCGCCGGCACCCAGGCCGCCCGGCATCGGGGCCTGATACGCCAGACCCTTTTCAAGAAGCGCGATCTTGACCTTCTGGGCATAGGGCGAGAGCGGGTGGTCGTAGAGCGTGATCATGTGGGAAGCGCCTGCGAGAGGTCTGACTTTTGAGCCAACTTAGCGGCCTTGAATGCAGGGCGCTCGCTTAGCCGCGCCCAATAGGCCTGGATTGAGGGACTGAAGCGCTCGTCCAACTTCAGAGACTTAGCGAGAAGAAGCGCATAACCCACGGAAATGTCAGCTGCGGTGAAACGCTCCGCGCACAGGTATTCCGAATGCTCCAGCACCCCGCTGGCGTAGCGCAACCGGCTCATGAACCATTTGGCGTAGTCGTCAGCCACGTGTTCGGCCCGCCCCGGCTCCAGCTGGCGATAGCGCAGCACCAGCGTCTGCGGAAACGTCAGCGTCGCCTCCCCATGGTGAAGCCAGTTCAGCCAGGCTCCGTAGTCAGGATCGTCCACCGCCACATTGAGCGCGTTCGGCCCGTAGCGGGTCGCCAAGTACTGCACCATGGCGGCGGACTCGGTCATGAAGGTCTCACCGTCGCGCAACGCCGGGATCGTCCCCAGCGGATTGACCGCCAGATACTCAGGCTGACGCAGCCGAGGCGGAAACGGCAACAGGTGCAGCGTGTAAGGCAGCCCCAACTCCTCCAGCGCCCACAACGGTCGGAATGATCGCGCATCTGCGCAGTGCCAGAGTTCGATCATGCGCTTGTCATCCCTTCGATTCCCTCGGAACGGGGGAAATGTCGCCAATGGCGAAGCCGGGCGACAATGGGGGAAGGAAATGGAAACAGATCACTTCCCCCATCGACCCTCTTGCTTCGCAATTTGGGCCACTTCCCCCATGCCGGGGGAAGAGATTTTGTAAGATCACAGGTTACCCCTCCCGCTTGGCGTAGTTCGGCTTGCGCTTCTCCAGGAAAGCCATGACGCCTTCTTGAAAATCACCATCGGAACTGGCCAGGATCTGGTTGCGGTCTTCCATCGCAATCACCGCCTCCAGCCCCTGCGCATCAATGGCGTGGTTCAGAGCCTCTTTGGTCAGGCGCAAACCGAGCGGCGTGGCGTGCAGCATGTCGTCGACGAAGCCTTGCGCCTCGGCTTCCAACTGATCCTTGGCGACGATCCGGCTGATCAGGCCCAGCTGATAGGCGCGTTCGGCATCGATAAAACGGCCGGTCAGCATATATTCTGCGGCGACGGACGAGCCGACCATCCGGGGCAGGAAATAGCTGACACCGATGTCGCAGGCCGTCAGGCCAATACGGATGAAGGCGGCGTTCATCCGCGCGCGCGGTGTGGCGATCCGCACATCCGATGCTAGGGCCAAGGCGAACCCGCCGCCCGCCGCTGCACCATCAATGCAAGCGATGATCGGCTGCGGGCAACGGCGCATGGCGATGACGATCTCGCTGATCTCCCGCTGGCGGGTCAGTCCCGCGCCGATGGAGCGCGCACCCTGTGGGTCGCCTCGCTCCTTGAGATCCAGCCCGGCGCAGAACGCATCGCCCGCGCCCTGCAACACCACAACTCGCACATCGCGCCGCCAATACAGCCCGACGAAGAACTCTCGCAGTTCGGTGACCAGACTTCGGCTCAGAGCGTTCAAACGTTCAGGCCGGTTCATCGTCGCCCAGACAACATCGCCGTCCTGGCGCAGTTCGAGATCAGCCATGGTCAGAGCCCCCGCAGCCAGTCCAGCAGCAGCGCGGTGGTCTCAGCGGGCCGCTCCTGCTGGGTCCAGTGGCCACAGCCGGGCAGGATGTGGACACCCCGTAGGTCGGTGGCATGCTCGCGCATCAAGGCACCCGGGTCGGCGATCCGGCCAAAGCCGTTGAACGCCGGGTCCTTATCGCCGCCGATCAGCAGCGACGGCTGTTCCAGCTTGCGACCCTTGTAGCCCTGCAGCCACTCAAAATCGCGCTCATGATTGCGGTAGCGATTGATCGGTCCTCGAAACCCTGACCGCTCGAACTCCTCGACGTAGTAGTCCAACTCCGCCGGACCCAGCCAGTTCGGCATGACCCCAGGATCGACCATACCCTCCAGCAGTGTAGCGTCCACGCCCTTCATCGGCCACGAGCCCTTGGGTGCCTCGCCGGCGATCCCGAAGTAGAACTTACGCAGGAAATCCCGGACATCACCTTCGGCTTCTTCCTCTGGCGGGCCAACCTTCTGGAACCAGGCTTGGTAGAAGAACACGCCCTTGTCCGTGAACGCCTCTTTGAAGATATCCGTGAAGGCTCGGCTGGGCACCCCGGTGAACGGCACCGACAACCCCGCGACCGCCGAGATCCGGTCGGGCCGCGTAAAGGCGGTGTTCCAGACAATCGGCGCGCCCCAGTCGTGACCCATCAGGATCGCCTTCTCTCCGGGAGCCAAGGCCTCGACCACACCGACCACGTCGCCGGTCAATTCCTCCATGCTATAGGCGTCGATGTTGTAAGGCTTATCGGAGCCTCCATAGCCGCGCACGTCGATGGCCGCGACCCGATAGCCCGCCGCGGCGACCGGCCCGATCTGGTGTCGCCATGAATACCAGCTCTCAGGGAAACCGTGGACCATCACAACCAGAGGGCCCTCGCCTTCAACAGCGGCCCTCAGGCGCGCCCGACCCGTGTCGATCCTCTGAAACTGCGGCATCGTGGCCTCCCTAACGCTTTGGCTCCATGCTCCCCATCCAGGCCGCCATGGCAAGACTAACCCAGCGTCACGGTTGACCCTCGCGGCCCGCCGCGCGCAGCATGCCGCCATAAGGAAACGCCCATGGCCTCCCTGACCCAAAGCAGCGCTGACTTTGCGCACGTCGCCTGCGCACTTGACGCCCATGTCGCCACCATCACCCTGAACCGTCCCGAGCGACGCAACGCCCTGAACTACCGAGCCTATGACGAACTCGAGCGCTCATTCCGCCTCGCCGCAGCCGATCCCGACGTGCGCTGCATAATTGTCACCGGTGCCGATCCCGCCTTTTGCTCCGGCGACGACGTAGGCGAGATCATGGCCGGGCCTAAGCCGGTCTCCCGCGCGCCGATGCCCGTCACCTATCAGGCCACCCCCGCCGCGATTGCCGCCTTGGAATGTGACAAGCCGGTGATCGCCGCCGTCAACGGCGCAGCGGTCGGCTGGGGTATGGAACTCGCGCTGTTCGCCGACATTCGGATAGCTTCCGAAAAGGCCAAGTTCGGTGAACTCTTCGTCAAGCGGGGCCTGACCTGCGACGTCGGTGGCTTCTACCGCCTGCCAGCCATCGTCGGACCCGCCAAAGCTGCCGAACTGCTGTTCACCGGAGACATCTTCGATGCCCAGGAAGCCTTGCGCATCGGCTTCGTTACCCAGGTCACCCCGCACGCGGAGCTGATGCCCGCTGCCATGGCGCTGGCCCGGCGCATCGCCGCCAATCCCCCCCTCGCCGTGCGTCATCTCAAGGCCGGCCTTACCCGCTACGCCTATGGCGATCCCCGCGAGATCGGGGCCTGGGCCATCGAAAAAATCCG
>JAYTWT010000212.1:0-2522 GCA_043743295.1 Alphaproteobacteria bacterium
TTGCCTTGGGTGGGCGATATGATCGCATCAAACTTGACAGAAAAAGGATCTACGCCAGCTGATCGGATTTCGTCCAACCGAGCGCGATAGCCCAGGTGCTTGTCGAGCAACCCCATGATTAAACCTTCATCCGCAATTTGTTGATGAGTTCTGAAAGATCGCCTGCCGTCTGAACAGTTGCCAGACGATCTAGAGGGATCGAGATGTCGAATCGATCCTCAAGCTCCATCACGATGTTCATGAGAGCAAGAGAATCCACAGCCAAGTCCCGGGCGATATCTGTCTCGGAAGTGACCTGAACGCTGCGGCCCAGGACTGTCTCGGCGGCCCGCGCGACTTCACGGACTGTCAAATCCGTTGCCAGTTCCACCATACTTGAGCCCCCCATTGGCTCGCTCATCTGCGCCCACCAGCCCTTTACCTAACCAGATTGGTCCGGCTTTTCCACCGCTGGTTCGTTTCAAGGTCACGAAACTGCAGCTAATATTTCATCCATCCTGCGGTGCGGTACCAGCGCACCGTCTCGGCAAAGCCGGTCTGAAGACTGTATCGGGCGGCGGGAAGGTCCGTAGAGCGCTCGTTTTCAGAGATGCTCCAGTCAGGATGGAGGAGTTCCCGGACTTTCGCCGAACTTAGCATCGGCGTAGCACCTAGGACGGCTGTGAAATCATTCGTGATTCCGATTGCCTGCAGCAGAAGTCGCGGTACGGGCGCGTATTTCACGGACCGTCCGGTCGCCTGCGCCGCTTCGACCATCAGCGTACGCCAGCTGTAGCCGCCGAGGATCTCGTCGCAGATGGAGAGCGTCTGTCCCTTTGGCGAACGCGCGGCCAGCGCCGCAATCTGGCGGGCAGCGTCCTCGACATGGATCATTGTGACCCGACCGTTCACACTCAACAGGGGTAGAACGGGTAGGGTCGATGCGGCCTGGAACACAGGTAACAGCTCGCGGTCCCCCGGGCCGTAAATGGCACAGGGGCGAACGATCGTCAGGCGCTCACCCAGCATCTGAGCGAGCGCTTCCTCGCCCCCTCGTTTGCTGGCGCTATAGTGGGACAATGTAGGTTCTCGAGCGGATAGACTGGAGATCAGCAAGACGTGAGCGTCGTTGCTCGCGGCAGCAGCGAGGCGGCGGGCACCGGCGACGTTGACGGCAGTGAACGCCGCACGTGAGCGTGCCTTCACTAGGCCCGCCGCGTGAACCACGACGTCAGCGCCGGCACAAAGCCGCGCGAGGGCGGCGTCATCCTCAAGCGTGCCGATGACCACATTCGGAGCAACGTCGGGCCAAAATGACGCACCAAGTTCGCGGCGAGACAGCACCCGCACAGTCCAGCCGTCCGCCGCCAGGGCACCAACGATTTGGCGACCCAGGAACCCCGTCGCGCCGGTGACCGCTGCCAGCCTGCCGGTCAGGCCGGCTCCTCCTGATGGAAGGCACCCGCCTGGAACAGGGCCTTTGCCTTTGAACGGCTCAGCTTGCCGGATGAGGTCTGGGGCAGGGCGTGTGCGCCCACCAACTCGACGCGTGCCTCGACGCCATGTCGCGCGCGTAGGATAGCGGCCACATCGTCGGTAAGGGTGCGGCGGACTTCGGTATCGCTGCTACGCGCCTGGACCAGCACCACCAGGGTCTCACCATCGTCATCATCAATTGAAAAGGCGGCAACGTCGCCGCTACGCAAGCGCTCGATTTCCGACTCAGCGGTCCATTCCAGATCCTGCGGCCAGACGTTGCGGCCATTTAGCAGGATCAGATCCTTCGCGCGGCCTGTAGGCACGATTTCGCCGTCGGTCAGGTAGCCAAGGTCGCCGGTGTCCAGCCAACCATCCTTTCCGAGCGCCTGGGCCGAGGCTTCTGGTTCGCCGAAATAGCCCTGCATCAGGCTAGGTCCCCGAACGAAGATGTGGCCGACACGACGCTCAGGAATCAGATTGCCCGCCCGGTCCCGGACTTCCAACTCATGTGCCGGCAGAACGGGGCCGCATCGGACAAAGGTACGGTTTCGGCCGCCTGTTCCAGGAAATACCATCCCGTCCTGCTCCATGCGATCAACATCGACCGTGTCAAAGCGAAGGCCCATTTCGAGCGGGGCCATCGTCAGACCCAAGGTAGCTTCGGCCATGCCGTAGCTGGCGACGAAAGCCTTGGTGGAGAAACCGGCTGCGCTGTAGCGTTCGGCGAACCCCAGAAGCGGGCCTGGCCGCACCATGTCGCCTCCACAGCCTGCGATCCGCCACGACGAAAGGTCGAGCCCCTCGCGCGAGCCGTCGCCACGTCGGGCGCAGAGCTCATAGCCAAACGTCGGACTGTAGGAGACCGTGGCCTTGTTCTTCGAGATCAAGTCCAGCCAGAGCAGGGGCCGGCGAACGAAGCCGCCGGTCGGCAACAGGTCCACCGTCATTTGCGCCGCTAGAGGGCTCAAGATGAACCCGACCAGGCCCATGTCGTGATAGAGCGGCAACCAAGATAACGCGCGGTCTTCTGGCACGATCTTGAGGCCGTGCTTGGTGATAGCCAT
>JAYTWT010000213.1:0-3754 GCA_043743295.1 Alphaproteobacteria bacterium
CGCGAAGAGGTGGCCACGGCCTATGGGCGGCTGTTTCGCAAGACCCGCCAGATCTTCGAACACCCAGAGCTCTGCTGGATGTCGCGAGGTCGGCGCACCGCGCGGACGCGGGTGCTGCTGGAGCAGGTCTTCTGGGGCAATGGCTGGCTGGTTCAGCGCGAACCGGCAGATGCCGCGCGGATCGGCGAGGCGATGGCCGACATCTTGCTGAACGGCATGGCCGCGCCGGGTGCGGTGTGGGCACCAACGGGCCTCGGCATCGAACCGCAATCTCCGAAGCCCTGTGCCGACCGTGCGCGGGACACCTTCCTTCTAGCCGCAACCCGCCTGATCAATCTGCGCGGCTATCGCGGCGCCTCGGTGGACAAGATTTCGGCAGAGTTGAACGTCACCAAGGGCAGCTTCTACCATCATAATGACGCCAAGGATGATCTGGTCGTGTCGTGTTTCCACCGTACCTTCGAGGTGATGGATCGGGCACTCCGCTTGGCTGGCGACAAAACAATCGACGCCTGGGGTCAACTCTCGGCCTGCGCGTCTGCACTGGCCGAATTCCAGTTGTCTGAACACGGACCTCTTCTGCGGCGCTCAGCGCTCACGGCGCTACCGCCGGCTATGCGCGGGGCCATGGAGGATCAGTCGAACCACATCACCGAGCGCTTCGCGGCGATGATTTCAGCGGGCGTAGCTGATGGATCGCTCAGGTCGCTTGACCCGACCATCGCCGCTGAGATGCTGAACGCCACGCTGAACGCCTGCGCCGACTTGGGCGGCCTAGTGCCCGACGTCCGCCCAAAGTCAGCGGCTGCGGTCTTTGTGAAACCCCTGATGGTGGGTATCTTCGAGCGATAGGCACTCGCCTCACGTCAGGGCAGCTATCCCACCAGCAGGATCACTTTGCCCACATGGGCACCGCCTTCCAGGTGGGCGTGGGCTGCGCCGGCGTCTTCGAGCGCAAAGCTCTTGTCGATTGGCGGCTTGACCAGACCCTTGGCGACCCAGGGCCAGACCACGCGTTCGACCTCGGTGGCCAGCCGCGCCTTCTCGTCGGCGTCACGGGGCCTGAGGGTCGAGCCGGTGATCACGGCCCGCTTCATCATGATCCGGAAGATTTGAAGCGCCACCTCGCCGCCCGCCTGGCTGGCGATGAAGACAATGCGTCCGCCGGTGCGGATGGCATCTACGTCCTTAGCGAAATAGTCGCCGCCGACCATGTCCAGCACGACATCGACGCCACCCTCACGCGTAGCGACAGCAGCGAAGTCCTCAGACGTCGCATCCACCGCCAGGTCCGCACCAAGCGCCAGGGCGGTTTTGGCCTTGTCCGCCCCGCGAGCGGTAGCGATCACCTTGGCACCAGCTGCCTTGGCCATCTGGATCGCGGTCACCCCGATGCCCGACGTCGCGCCATGCAGCAGGAGGGTCTCTCCGGCCTTCAACGATCCGTGCTCGAACACATTGGCGTAGACGGTGAACACGGTCTCCGGCAGACCTGCGGCCTGCTCGAAGCTGATCCCCTCGGGGATCGGCAGGGCGTGGCGCGCGTCGCATACTGCGTACTGCGCATAGCCGCCGCCGCCTAAGAGGGCGCAGACGCGGTCGCCCACCTTCCAGCGGCCTGCTGCCACGGCGACTTCGCCCGCCACTTCCAAGCCCATGGTGCTCGGCGCGCCCGGCGGCGGCGGATACATGCCTAGACGCTGGATGATGTCGGGCCGGTTTACCCCGGCGGCGCGGACCCGGATCAGAATCTGTCCCTCAGCAGGGGTTGGGATCGGAATTTGCACCGACTTCATCGCCGAAGCTGGCCCTTTGCCCCCCTCGATAGCGATGGCGGTCATGGTCTCGGCTTCGATCGGGCTCATGGATTGGATCCTGAAACTTGCGCTACGGCATCGGTCACGCTCAGATAGCGCTCAGATCGAGGGCCGCAAAGGAGCGTTCGACATGGATGAGCCCGCAGACGTTCGAATTGGGCGTGGCCAGCGCCTCGTGGAGGCCGTCCGCGAGGACCTGGAACTCTATGGTGTGTCCGAACTGGAGGAGCGACTGGAGGTTCTGGCGACGGAGGCGGCGCGCGTTCAGGCTCAGATAGATAAGAAGCGCTCCGGCCGTGCGGCCGCCGACGCCCTGTTCGGCTCACCCAAGCCCTGACAGGGACATGGCATAGGGGTTGCAGGTCCCGATCCTCTGCGGCCTTCAAAGCGGGCACAAACCCAAAAAGCGTGTAAAGTCGAGACGATGCAGAACACTCAAGGCCCAGATTGGCAAGGCCCAGGTTGGCAAGGCCAAGCTTCGCGCGACGACGTCATCCAAGACTTCGCGCGTTCCGAACTGTTCGAGCGGACGTTCCAGGAAGGCATGGAGCTGGTTGAGGCGGCTGCGGCCTATCTCGACGGCGAAGGTCGTCAGGAATCTAAGCTGTTGTCCCGCAATGCGGCCCTGGCCTATGCGGGCGAGAGTATGCGCCTGACGACGCGCTTGATGCAGGTGGCGTCTTGGTTGCTGGTCCAGCGCGCCGTGCGCGAGGGTGACATGCCGCCGGCTGCGGCCTTCGAAGACCGCTATCGGCTGAACTCCGATACGCCCAGTGGCGCGGAACCCGAGGCGCGCGGCGAACTTCCCCTGGGATTGAACCGCCTGACCAGCCGTGCCGAGCGCCTCTATGAACGCGTGCGGCACCTGGATCGACGCATGTATGTGCAGAACAAGACCGCTGAACCGGCCAACGCGGTCCTCAGCCACATGGATCGTCTGAACAAGGCGTTCGGAAACTGAATCTTCTTATCGTCAGACACGCAAACGCCGCGAAGGTCACCCTTCGCGGCGTAGTTTCTGCTTGGCCCGTGAGCCCAGGCCCTATTTGCGGGTGAAGGCGCCGAACTTGGCGTTGAAGCGCGATACGCGTCCGCCGCGATCCAGCATCTGGTGACCGCCGCCGGTCCACGCCGGGTGAGTCTTGGGATCGATATCCAGGTTCAGCTTGTCGCCGGGCTTCCCGTAGGTGGAGCGCGTCTGATAGGTGGTCCCGTCGGTCATCACCACAGTGATGAAGTGATAGTCGGGGTGCGTGTCTTGTTTCATCGAACGGTCGCCTGACGTAAAGGAGCGGCCCGCTGGGCCGTCCGCCGGTGAGGGCGGTAAATTGGAAGCCGCGCGTATAGAGAAACGCCAACCTGAATGCAAGGCTGGCCTGAATGCAAGGTGCGAGACGTATGAGTATGCCGGGGCCCCAGACATCCATGCCCCAGACGTCCGCGCCCGGACGGCCGAGTGCAGGCGCAGCGCTGGCCCAGAGTGTCGCCGAGGCGGCTGGCAAACGCGACCGCAGCCGCAACGTCGGGGCGCTGCGCCGCCTAAGGCCCTTTATGACCGCCCATTGGCGCAGGGCCGCTGCCGCTGCCGTATTCTTGATCCTCTCAACGTCGGCCACCTTGGGCCTTTCTGGAGCCATTCGATTGGTGGTCGATCACCTGACGGATGTCGGGCTCAAGGTCGAGACTGTGGACCGCCAGTTCCTGATTCTGGGGGCCGTCGCCGCTCTGCTGGGCATCGCCACCGCACTGAGGTTCTATTTCGTCACCAGCCTGGGGGAGCGGGTGGTCGCGGACCTGCGCAAGGCGACCTACGGCCATATCCTGACCCTCGATCCTGCCTTCTTCCTGACCACCCGGACCGGCGAGGTGTTGTCGCGCCTGACCACCGACATCGCCATCGTCGAGAACATGCTGGCCACCTCGGTTTCGGTCGCGCT
>JAYTWT010000214.1:0-2581 GCA_043743295.1 Alphaproteobacteria bacterium
ATCATGGCCCATCCTCCTTCTTGAAGCCGATGCGATCACCTCGCTCGGACTTCGTACTCCAGGTCAGGATGGGCCTACCTCAATTACGCGATGTCCCAATTTTCACTGCGCCGCGCCTCCGGCTGAACGCACGACAAGATTGAGCGCACCCCCCGGCCCTGTTAACCCCGTGCCATGAGCGATCTCGAAACGCCCGACGTCGCCCCCCAGCCCAGCGCCCCCCTGCCCAGCGCCAAGGTGACCGACACCGCCACGTCCAAGGACGATGGCGCATTCAAACGCGGCTGGCTGGTGCCCGCGATTATAGGCTCGGCGCTGTTGATGCAGACGTTGAACGCCACGGTCATCGCCAACGCCCTGCCCGCCATGGCCAAGACGTTTCATGTCGAACCGCTGCGGCTCAACATCGCCATCACCGTTTATCTGTTGTCGGCGGCAATTTTCCTGCCGCTCAGCGGCTGGCTGGCCGACCGGTTCGGTGCGCGGCGGGTGTTCATGAGTTCCATCGTGCTCTACGCCCTGGGCTCCATTGCCTGCGGGTTCTCTGACAGCCTGTGGCATCTGATCATCGCCCGCTTCATCCAGGGCGCAGCCGGCGCCACTTTGATGCCGGTCGGCCGCCTGGTCTTGCTGCGCACCACACCCAAGAGCGAATTGGTCGGCGCGCTATCGGTAGTCACCATGCCGGCGCTGCTGGGCCCGGTGTTCGGTCCGGTACTTGGAGGTGCCATCGTCACCTTCGCTGACTGGCGCTGGATCTTTTTCATGAACCTGCCCATCGCCATCACCGGCCTGATCCTGGCCTATCGCTTCGTGCCAGAAGTGCGGGAGACCGACCCGCCGCCGGTCGATTTGCCCGGCATCCTCCTGACAGGTATTGGCCTAGCCGCCTTGATATTTGGATTCGAGAACCTCAGCCGCACCGCCATCCCGCCGCTGGGCATCGCGGGCCTGTTCGCCGGGGGACTGGCGGCGCTGTTCGTCTACGGATGGCATGCCCGGCGCACACCCCACGCCGCCGTTGACCTCTCAATTTTCAGCAAGGCCACCTTCTCAGCCTCCGTGCTCGGCGGCGCCTTTATGCGCATCGCCATGGGCGCAAACCCGTTCCTGTTGGCCATGCTGCTACAGGTCGCCTTCGGCCTATCCGCGTTCGCGGCGGGCACCATGACCTGCATCTCGGCCATCGGTGCCCTTCTGATGAAGACCACCGCGCCGCCGATCCTGCGCCGGTTCGGGTTCCGCTCGGTACTGTTGGTGAATGCCGTGATCGTGGGCCTAAGCTTCATGGCCTATTCGCTGTTCCGCCCCGACTGGCCACATTGGGCTATCGCCGCGATCCTGGGCATCGGCGGTTTCTTCCGCTCACTGCAGTTCACCTCGCTGAACGGCATGGCCTATGCCGATATCGATCAGGACCAGATGAGCAAGGCCGCAACCACCTCCTCTATGGCGCAACAGTTGGTGCAGTCCATTGGTATCGGCCTCTCCGCCAGCCTCCTGCACCTGCTGATGCGCTGGCGCGGCGAGACACACCTGACCGTGGATGTGGTCAGCCCCGCCTTCACCGTGATCGGCGCGGTGACCCTGATCTCGATCTTCTGGTTTGTCCGCCTGCCCCGCGATGCCGGCGACGAGATGAACGGTCGGCTGCCAACCTTACCAAAACAAAATGTTCTGGGTGACGACAGCACCTAGGCGGATCATCCCACCTTCTCTAGGTTGCGCGCCTCGATTTACCGCCAGAGCCAGATCTCATGAAGTTTCTTGCCACCCTCGCCGCCGCCTTGATCGCGCTGAGTTCGCCGGCCTTTGCGGCCGCCCCAGTCAAGCCGACGGCCAAGCCCGCTGCCAAGGTCCAACGCGTGGTGCTCCCCACCGACGTGCGCCCGGACCGCTACGACATCTACGTAAGACCCAACGCCGACCAGCTGACGTTCTCCGGCCACACCGACATCACCCTGACGGTCGTGCGCGCCACGGACCGCATCGTGCTCAACGCGGCGGACCTCACACTCGGTGCCGTCAGCCTAAGCGGGCAGAGCTCGGCCCCGAAGATCGTCCTCGACGACAAGGTCCAGACCGCGGCCTTCGTCTTCGCCAAGCCGCTGACGCCCGGCAAGTACACCCTTGCCATCGACTACACCGGCAAGATCTTTCAGCAGGCTTCGGGCCTGTTCGCTCTCGACTATGACGCCGCCGACGGGGCCAAGCGCCGGGCCCTCTTCACCCAGTTCGAAAACTCCGATGCCCGTCGCTTTGCCCCCATGTGGGACGAGCCGGGGGTCAAGGCGGTCTTCGCGTTGTCCGTGGAAACCCCGCAGGGCCAGATGGCTGTTTCCAATATGCCGGTGGCTAAGGATACGACCTCCGCCTCCGGCCAGCGCACTGTCACCTTCGCCGACAGCCCCAAGATGAGCTCGTACCTGCTGTTCCTCGGCATGGGCGACTTTGAGCGCATCCACCGCCAAGTTGGCCCCACCGACGTCGGCGTCGTGGTCCGCAAGGGCGACGGCGAGAAGGGCCAGTTTGCCCTGGACGCGGCGGTCAAGATTCTCGGCTACTACAATGACTATTTCGG
>JAYTWT010000215.1:0-2150 GCA_043743295.1 Alphaproteobacteria bacterium
GGCGGGACGATCTCCGGGCCTTCGCCGGGGGGGAGGGGCGGGGTGTAGTAGCCCAGAGCGTACGAGCCCATGGCATAGCCGATCAGCTTTTGAAGCTCAGGGTCCAGGGTGCGGGCGATCTCGGGTGGGCAGGAGAGGTACTGGTTCTCCTCCTGACGCAACCAACCCAATGCATAAGTGATGTTCAGGCCCCAGCGGTCGTGGTCGCTGACGTTGGCGCCGCCGCTGTGGAAGACCGTGCCGGTGTAGATCAGCACGGAACCGCGCCGCATCGTCGCGCGGCCGATCTCATGCGGTTCAGCAATCCGGTCGTCCGGCCAAGTGATCGAGCCGGGGACCACTTGGGTGGCACCGTTCGCCTCGGTGAAGTCGGTCAGGGCCCAGATGGTGTTCAGCTGTGGCTCGACACCCTTGAGGTGCTTGCCCCAGGCCCAGCGGTCGCGGTGGATCGGCTGGGCCTCCTGGCCGGGCATGATCCGGATCAGTTGGGTGAGGTGAAGCTGGTAGCGATGGCAGTTGGGCCGCAGGACCGCCTCGCAGATGGCGCGAATGCGGGTGTCCAGCACCGCGACACGGCTGAGCGGCGAGCGGGCGATTAGCGCGCCGGTGCGGGTGGTCTGGTGGCCGCTGAAGCCGTCGCGGCCGGGCTCGGTCGCCTCGACGTAGGGCCGGATTTCACCGCAGAGCGCATCGGCTTCTGCGGGGCTCAGCATGTCATCAAGGATTAGCGCGCCGTCGCGGTCCAGCACAGCCATGATCTCGGCAATCGGCGCATCGGCGGCAAGGTGGATGAGTTGGGGCATCGGTTAGGTCTCTGAAAGGGTTCGGCAGGCGTAGGCCATGCGGATTGCACCGATAGACTCGGGGGCAGGTGCGACCCAAGGCGTGGGGATGAAGTCCGGCATTTTCCAGGTCAGGCCGGTCAGGCCGGGGGCGGCGTGGAAGGTCTCATCGACCACCCGCGACAGGCGGCGCCCGCAGTCGAATTCGGCCAAACTCTCAACCGAGCGGAAGGCGAACGTCTCGCGCAGTTTGGCGGTGTCGGAATCATAGGCGGTCCAGACCCGGCGCACGCCCTTTTCGAGACCGGTCGCGGCCTTCATGTAGACGAAGGTGTCTTCGCTGGCGGTGACCAAGGTCCAGCCGGATTTCTCCAGCCCGAAGGCCTTGGGCGTGGGGGCGGCGGGTGCCAGGGCCAGGGTCACGGCGGCGATCAACAGATGCAGGCTCATACAGCGAGCGTAGCATTCAATGCCCGGGTGTTGCCAATCCTGGTGCCCGACATGGAAAAGGGCCCAGATGGACCCCCTTCAACCTCGGAGCTGGCTCCGACGGTCAGGCGGTAAGGCCCACCGTCGCGTATCCGACCACCAGCGCCACCATGGCGAGCGTCAGCAGGGTGGGGGAGTTTCTGCGGAGGTGGCGGATCAGGGCGGAGAGCGACATCGGCGGGGCTTTCTAGGTATTTGTGGGTACCGACCCTGGGGGAGGGGAAGTTCGTTTGAACAAGAATTATGTAGCATCGTGCGCAGGTCAGGATGGATCAGCGATTTCACCGGACCGCTCTGCGCTTCCGACAGATAGTCCGATGCTGGCCCGCGCGACCAGTTAAGAAGTGGTCATCTGGGAACACGCGAACCGTCGGTCGGTTCCATGGCTACATCGCCTTGGCCGCCGCGCGCGCCGCATTGATGAAGGCTGCGCGTGCGGCGCTGAGCTCCCGGCCCGTCGCGGTGGGCCAAGCGGCGTTAGTGACGATGATGATGCGATCCTCGCGGAACGTGTCGATGGACTGGCCGAAGATACCCACCGCCTGATAGCTGCCGTAAGGGCGCATCCACCAGAAATAGCCGTAGCCGGTGGGAATGCCGTTGGTGATCTGGGTTGAGGTAGCGGCGGCGACCCAGCCGTCGGGCAACACCGGCTTACCCCGAGCCATGCCGCCGTCCAGGATGAACTGCCCGACCCGGCCATAGTCGCGCAGGGTCATCGAGATGCAGCAGCCGCCGCGCTCACGATTGCCCGGATCGACCATCCAGATGGCATCCCGCCCCATGCCGTAGGGCTTCCAGAGTTTCTGCGAGGCATAGTCTGCGAGGGTCATGCCCACCGCGTTGGAGACCATGATCCCGACCAGATCGGTCTCGCCG
>JAYTWT010000216.1:0-5875 GCA_043743295.1 Alphaproteobacteria bacterium
GAGTTGACGTTGAGCACTTTTCGTCCGGTATCGGGATGGCGGATAACCACAGGATGCTCGTGGCGCGGATATCCCCCAGCCGGCGGCGTTGACGCGTAGCTGCCGATGTAGGGCAAGGACCCGTCGTGCACCGCCGTCTGACCTTCCAGAAAGGACTGAAGGGTCGGAGAGAGCATTTCGTAGGCCATATACATGTTGGCGAAGAGAGTGTCCCCGCCGCCGCACTCCGGCGTTTCAGTGATGTAAAGCATCGAGCCGAGAGGCGGGACCGCGTCGCAGGTTACATCGGTGTGCCAACCCTCGCCGGCGGTGTAGGCCGACTTCGCGTTGGTCTTCACGACGATGATTTCGGGATCCTGATTGGGGTTGCTGTGGTTCATCGGGTGGACGTGCAGTCGCCCGAATTGACGGCCAAGGGCCTTGTGCGCTGCACGATCCAGAGTTTGGTCCCGAAAGACCAGCACCATCCAGTCGGCCCAGGCCTCGCGAAGATCGTTCAACTGCTCTGCGGTCAGGGTTGCCAGATCCAGGCCCCGTATTTCCCCCCCGATGTGAGGCGAAATCGGTGTGATGTCGAAGGATCCGTACCGCGTGCGCCGCTTTACGGGCACAGGCACATGCTTGGACAATGCGGCAACGGACATATGATCCTCCAACCACCTCGGGCGCGTCTTATGGCGCACTCTGCGTATCGACCTGATCGTCGGTGATCCCAGGCTGTGTGTCCAGCCGCGAGACGTCGTGCCGCTACTCCGCCGCCGCCTTTGTAATCCCGATCTTCGGCGCGAGTTCGCCGCCGGCATAGCGCTTGGCCATGGCCGAGAGTGGAATCGCCTTGATCTTCGCAGCGTGGCCAGCGGTACCAAATTCCTCGAACCGCTGCACACACACCTTGCGCATGGCTTCCTTAGCGGGCTTCAGATAGCTGCGCGGATCGAACTCACCGGGCTTTTCGACGAAGACTTTGCGGATCGCCGCCGTGATGGCCATGCGGTTGTCGGTGTCGATATTGATCTTGCGCACGCCGTGCTTGATGCCGCGCTGGATCTCCTCCACCGGCACGCCCCAGGTCTGGGGCATCTCGCCGCCGTACTGGTTGATCAGGTCCTGGAGGTCCTGCGGTACCGACGATGAGCCGTGCATCACGAGGTGGGTGTTCGGCAGGCGGCGGTGGATGTCCTCGATCACGTTCATGGCCAGCACGTCACCATCGGGCTTGCGCGTGAACTTATAGGCCCCATGGCTGGTACCCATGGCGATGGCCAGGGCGTCGACCTGTGTAGCCCTCACAAAGTCTACGGCCTGATCCGGGTCAGTAAGCAGTTGGCTATGATCGAGCTTGCCCTCGAAGCCATGGCCGTCTTCCTTCTCGCCTTCGCCGGATTCCAGGCTGCCCAGGATGCCGAGTTCACCTTCCACCGAGGCACCGACCCAATGGGCCATGTCGACCACATTGCGGGTGACCTTGACGTTATAGTCGTAGTCGGCGGGCGTCTTGCCATCGGCCATCAACGAGCCGTCCATCATCACGCTGGTGAAGCCATACTGGATCGCCGTGGCGCAGGTGGCTTCGTTGTTGCCGTGGTCCTGATGCATACAGATCGGGATATGCGGATAGAGTTCCGCCATGGCGTCGATCAGGTGCTTCAGCACTATGTCGTTGGCATAGCTGCGCGCGCCACGGGACGCCTGCATGATCACCGGGCTGTCGGTGGCCTCGGCAGCCTCCATGATCGCCAGCGCCTGTTCCATGTTGTTGATGTTGAACGCGGGCACGCCATAGCTGTGCTCGGCGGCGTGGTCCAAAAGCTGACGAAGCGTGATCCGGGCCATATGTCCTTGGTCCTGTCCTCTGTGTCTTACTGGGCCTGTGTCTTACTGGGTCAGGGCGGCCACGCCGGGCAGCACCTTGCCTTCCATCCATTCAAGAAACGCGCCGCCCGCAGTGGATACGAACGAAAAATCCTGCGAGACGCCCGCGACATTCAGAGCCGCCACCGTATCACCCCCGCCAGCCACCGCCACCAGCTTGCCAGCCCGCGCCAGTTCGGCCGCATGATGCGCCGCCGTGACCGTGCCCTTGTCGAAGGGCGGGATTTCGAAAACGCCCAGCGGTCCGTTCCAGATCAGAGTCTTGGAGTTGCCCATGGCGCGGCACAGGCGTTCAACCGTTTCCGGTCCGGCGTCCAGAATGCGCTCCTCATCGTCGATGGAGCCCACGTCGCGCACGCGCGCTGCTGCGCCCGGAGCCAGTTTCTCGGCCACCACAATGTCCAGCGGTAGGAAAAGCTTGCAGTTGTTCTGACCTGCCAGCCGGATGATCTCGCGTGCGGTCTCGGCCAAGTCTTTCTCGCAATAGGAGGCACCAACGTCGTGGCCTTGCGCGTAGAGGAAGGTGTTGGCCATGCCGCCGCCAATGGCCAGCTTGTCCAGCTTCGTCACCAGGTTGCGCAACAGGTCCAGTTTGGTCGAGACCTTTGAGCCTCCAACGATCCCCAGCACCGGACGTTCCGGATGGCCAAGGGCAGCGTCCAGGGCAGTGAGTTCCAACCGCATTTGCTCGCCCGCATAGGCGGGAAGGCGCTTGGCGATGGCCTCGGTTGAGGCGTGGGCCCGGTGCGCCGCCGAGAAGGCGTCATTCACATAGAGATCGCCATTTGCCGCCAGAGCATCGGCGAACTGGCGATCATTGGCCTCTTCTCCGGCATGGAACCGCACGTTTTCGAGCAGCAGCACGTCGCCCGGTTGCATAGCGTTCACGGCCTCGCGGGCGTATTGACCGATGCAGTTGTCCGCGAAGGCGACGGGCACGCCGAGTACCTTGGAAAGCGCGCCAACGATCGGCTGTAGGCTCATGGACGGCACGACCTTGCCCTTGGGCCGGTCGAAGTGAGCCAGCAGGATCACCTTGGCCCCACCCGCGCGGAGCTTGTCGATGGTCGGCTTGGTAGCTTGCAGGCGCGTGTCGTCAGTGACCCGGCCATCCTCCATTGGGACATTCAGGTCCACTCGCACCAGAGCGCGTTTGCCGGAGAGATCTGCGTCGTCGAGCGTCTTGAAAGCCACGCGCTTCGCCTAGAAAAGCTTCGCCATGGCTAGTGCCGTGTCGGCCATGCGGGTCGAGAAGCCCCACTCGTTGTCGTACCAGCTCAGCACCCGGCCAAGGCCGCCGTCGATCACTTGCGTCTGCGGCAAAGCCACCGTCGAGGACGCGGCGTCGTGGTTGAGGTCGATAGAGACCAGCGGATCGTTGGTCACCGCCAGCACGCCTTTTAGCGGTCCCGAAGCTGCCGCGGCGCTCATCGCGGCGTTGATCTCCGCAACCGTCACCGCCCGACTAGGCACAAAGGTCAGATCGACCACCGAGACGTTGGGTGTCGGCACGCGGATCGAAGAGCCGTCAAGCTTGCCCGCTAGCGCCGGGATCACCAGGCCCAGCGCCTTCGCGGCGCCGGTCGAGGTGGGGATCATCGACATGGCCGCAGCTCGGCCCCGGTAGAGATCCTTGTGCATCGTATCCAAGGTTGGCTGGTCACCCGTGTAGGAGTGGATGGTGGTCATGTAGCCGCGCTCGATCCCGCAAAGCGCCTGGAGAACATGGGCGACCGGGGCCAAGCAGTTGGTGGTGCACGAGGCGTTGGAGATGATGGTATCGGCGGCGGTGAGGGTCTGATGGTTCACGCCGAAGACGATAGTCTTGTCGACTCCGTCGCCAGGGGCCGAGATAATCACGCGCTTGGCCCCAGCCTCAAGGTGAAGGGCGGCCTTGTCACGCGCCGTAAACAGGCCCGTGCATTCCAGGGCGATATCGACGCCCAGCGCCTTGTGCGGCAGATCCTTGGGGTCGCGGATCGCGGTCACCTTGATCGGCCCGTAGCCTACGTCGATCGTGTCGCCATCAACGGTGACGGTGCCGGGGAAGCGGCCATGCACGCTGTCGTAGCGCAGCAGGTGGGCGTTGGTCTCCACGGGCCCCAGGTCGTTGATCGCCACAACCTGGATATCCGTCCGACCGTGCTCGACGATGGAACGCAGGACCAGACGGCCGATACGGCCAAATCCATTGATGGCAACGCGGACAGTCATGGGGGCGGAACTCCTCGGCTTTTCGTGTGGGCGGTTTCTTGGGTCCGGGGCTCTGCAAGTCAAGTGCCAGAGGGTGGCATTGATCCGACCATCCAGAACATATAAGGAACGTTTTTCCTTTCCCGCGCAGCGGGACCGTTGCGTGGGAAAGGAAGGTCTAGCCTACGACTGGCCGCACCTTGCCCGCAGCCGCAGTCGCCCGCGCCCGCGCCGTATCCGTGTCGTCCGCACGCGCCAGGGCGACACCCATGCGGCGCCGCTCGAAGGCTTCCGGCTTGCCGAACAGACGAAGGTCCACACCCGGCACGCTGAGCGCCTCGGCGACGCCGTCGAACGCAATGCCTGGCGCCTCCATCCCGCCGTAGATCACCGCGCTGGCCCCGGGTTCGCGCAAGGTGACGTCGGTCGGCAGGCCCAGGATGGCGCGGGCGTGTAGGGCGAACTCGCTCTGGTGTTGGGTCGCCAGGGTGACAAGGCCGGTGTCGTGCGGGCGGGGACTGACCTCCGAAAACCAGACCTCGTCCCCCTTCACGAACAGCTCGACCCCGAACAGGCCCAGGCCGCCCAGAGAGTCCGTCACGGCCTTGGCAATTTCGCGAGAACGGGCCAACGCGGTGGGTGTCATGACCTGAGGCTGCCAGCTTTCCACATAGTCGCCCTTCACCTGGCGGTGGCCGATGGGCGCGCAGAAGCTGGTTTCGATGACGCCGTCCCGCAGGCTGCGGACCGTAAGCTGGGTGATCTCGAAGTCGAAACGGATCACGCCCTCGACGATCACGCGGGCCTGCTCCACCCGCCCGGACTCCAGTGCATATCGCCAGGCCGCCGCGATCTGGTCCGGCGTCTCGACATAGGACTGCCCCTTGCCGGACGAGCTCATCACAGGCTTCACAAAACAGGGAAAGCCGACGCCCGCCGCCCCTGACGTCAATTCGCCCTCAGTGGACGCGAACGCATAGGGGCTGGTCGGCAAGTTCAGCTCTTCAGCGGCCAGCCGACGAATGCCTTCGCGGTTCATCGTCAGCTGGGCGGCCCTGGCGGTGGGGATGACAGTGGCCAGACCGTCAGCCTCGATACGCGCCAGCTCGTCGGTCGCGATGGCCTCGATCTCAGGCACGATCAGGTGCGGGCGCTCAGCCTCAACCACCGCGCGCAGGGCCGCCGCATCGGTCATCGCCAGCACGTGGCTGCGGTGCGCCACTTGCATGGCTGGAGCGTTGGCATAGCGGTCGCAGGCAATCACCTCGCAGCCCAGCCGCTGAAGCTCGATGGCCACTTCCTTGCCCAGTTCGCCCGAGCCCAGCAGCATCACGCGGACGGCCGTGGGGGACAGGGGGGTTCCTAGTCTCACCCTACCCTCTCCCCTCGCACTTCGTGTCGGGGGAGAGGAGATTGCTCAGCCGTCATTGCGCCACAGCCTTGCCTTCGCCGCCGCTGCAACCGCCTGGGCGGTGATGCCGAAGTGGTCGTACAGCACCTCGGCAGGGGCGCTGGCCCCGAAGCCGGTCATGCCGACGAATGTACCGCTCTCGCCGATGAAACGATCCCAGCCCTGACGAACGCCAGCTTCGACCGCCACCCGCACGTCGGTCTCGCCGATCACCGCCGACTGGTAGGCGGTAGATTGGGTTTCGAACAGTTCGAAGCAGGGCACGGACACCACGCGCGCGCCGAAGCCCTCGGCCTCCAACAGCGCGCGGGCGGCCACGGCGACGGAAAGCTCGGTACCGGTCGCAAATAGCGTCACCTGCGCAGGATGATCCGACCCGAGCAGCTGGTAGGCACCGCG
>JAYTWT010000217.1:0-3886 GCA_043743295.1 Alphaproteobacteria bacterium
GCGTAAAATACTCCTTTAGGGTCGTGATGCTGGGTCCGCCAGCGGCAAAGACTTCATCTTTGTTGAGCACGTTCAAAGTCGTGCCGCGGAAATTGCGAACGCCGCCCGAAGTCGCCGCAGAGAAGTCGTTGGTACCGACGATGATGGCACCACCGCTGAGCGCCAGCGTCGGAAAATCGGCGATCGAATTGAAGCGGCCCGGATCGACGAACGTCCCGAACTGCGCCGATTTCCAGGCACCAAGTGCGTCACTTGATTCAGACACGGCGATTTGTAGGCCCGAACCAGAAGCGTTGAAACCGGCGGCGACCCAGCGGTCCTTCTGTGCATCGAAAGCTATGCGCGGATCACCGCCCGTGGCGGTGCCGCCCGCCGCCGTCCAAAACGCGCTGTCGGTCGTGCGCGCTGCCTCGAGCAATCCGGAAGCCTTGTTATAAACCGAGAAGCTGCCGTTGAGGATCTCAACATACTGCGTCCTACCGACCGCACCCATTGTGTCGGGCGGAATCAGGCCGATACCGAGGGCGCGGGTGTCGTAGTCCGATGTGCCTTCGAAACCCCTGATTAGCGATGTGCCGGTCGACGGACCGTAGAAGACCGGAGCGGAAGTGCCGATGGAGTCGCCGCCAGCAGAAGCGTCGATGGTAGCCTTTGGACCCTTGACCGCGAAATAGTCCTTGATGGTCTGAGCGCTCGCGCCCGAGGCGCTCAGCGACAGGGCCAACGCCACGCCAGCGAACAATAGCGAGCGACCAACCCGCTTAGAGTGGTTACAATTCATCGAAGCCCCCAACTAAAAAAACACTAACTATGGACTGTGGGGGTGGGCACCGGAGTGTCAACCCAATTCACCTGAGACGGGAATGCATTTCCCTAAGGCGGGACTATTTCGCTTGCCTGCCTCTGGCCGGGCATAGTTCTTTCACCGAATAAGCCCGTCGCTACAGCATAGGCCGAGAGGGTCCGTTCGACATTCTTCTTGGCGGCGTGGGGCTTCAGCGTCTGCAGGATCGGCGCGTCCCTGGCTTCCTTGGGGACGACTATGACTGTCCACAGCTTCCTCCTATCGCGCATGGGGATCATCGTCTCGCGCTTGAGGTCGTCGTTGCTCCCCCGGATAAACTCGAATTGCGACGCGATGTCCGGCGTGATGGCGGGCGCTTGAATCGGCAGCCACTTGAAGCTGTCGTCGTCCTAGCGGCGTTACTTGCGCGCGCCTCGGCTCCAGAACGCTGCGCCGCCTAGGGCGATCATGAAGGCCGCAAACATGCCAATGATCGCGGCGATGACGGGAACGGTTTCGGGTAGCATTGCTGGGGTCTCCTGTTCGAGCGTCCCCAGCTAGCGGCGCAAGACGGGTGCGCGCCTTGACCTATGTCAACGTGGTCCTTGTCCAGGTTTGCGGCGAGGCTCAGGATAGCCGAATGCTTGGCTTGCGACCGCTACCCACAAATTGTGCACTTCTCCGTCGGGCTGGGCGGTGTGAAACCTGTCATGCGCGCCCCTACAGCGTCTGTGCCAGCATTCCCGACGCCGACCTTGAAAGGCTGGATGCCCTCTCTGAAGACGTAGCGATGGCTGCTGGCGAAATTTTGGTCCGACAAGGCGACCCGTCCATCCATGTCTACAACGTCACCTCCGGCGTGCTCCGAATGTATCAAATGCTGGCAGATGGCCGCCGCCAGATCACCGGTTTTCTATTCGCAGGCGACTTCATCGGACTAACCGGCGGCGAGATCGAGACGTCCTTTGTCGAAGTGGTGGAGGCCTCAACGCTTTGCCGCTTCAAACGCGGTGCATTTCGAAACCTAATGAATGAGCACCGTGAGCTGGAGGCTGCTTTGTTGGCCAAAGCAGGTGATGAACTTGCCGCAGCGCAGCGCCAACTGCTGGTCCTGGGACGTAAGAAGGCTATTGAACGGCTTGCGACCTTTCTGTTGGGTCTCCCGTCAGAGAACCCATTGGCCGCCGGGTCTGACGATGACGTCCGCTTGGCGATGACCCGCAGCGACATCGCCGACTACTTGGGGCTGACCCTGGAGACAATCAGTCGCAGTTTTACGGAGTTGAAGCGGCGGGGTCTGATCCGTCAGGACAGCCTCACCGATATTCACATTCAGCTTCGCGAACGTCTTCGTGCCCTTGCCGATGGGGAATTCTAAGCGCTGGCGAGCGCGCTCTGGAACAACGTCGCCCCATCGGACGAGCCCAGCTCGACCTCAAACGCGCGGTCGGGGTGGGGCATTAGGCCCAGGACATTGCCCTTGGCGTTGACGATACCGGCTATGGCGCGAGCCGAGCCGTTGGGATTGTCCAAATAGCGGAACACCACCTGACCCTCGCCCTCCAGCCGATCCAGCGTCGCCTCGTCAGCGAAGAAATTGCCTTCGCCATTGCCCACGGTCATGGCGATCTGGCGACGACCTTCGTAGCCGGCGGTGAAGCGGGTCTGGCTATTGGTGACCTCCAGGTCGACGGTCTTGCAGACGTACTTCAGCTTTTCATTGCGCAGGAGCGCGCCCGGCAGCATCCCCGCCTCGCACAACACCTGAAACCCGTTGCAGATGCCCACGGTCGCCACGCCGCGCTCGGCGGCGGCCCTGATCTCGGCCATGATCGGCGAGAGCGAGGCCATGGCTCCGCAGCGCAGGTAGTCGCCATACGAAAATCCGCCGGGCAGCACGATCAGGTCGACCGCGTCGGGCAGGGCGGTGTCGCCGTGCCAGACCATATCGACCTGCGCGCCGGTCGAGCGCTCGATGGCCACCTTGCAGTCGCGGTCACAGTTGGAGCCGGGGAAGACGATGACGGCGGCTTTCATGCGCATTTGTCCAGGATCGAGCTGACGGGAAGGTTGTCGGGTGAGGGGAAAGGCCAGCGAAACGTGAAGGCCTCAGGCGATGGTCCCAGGCGCGCCAACCGGTCCAACTGCGCCAAACCTTCCTCCGGTGCCGGGCGATGGCCGGCAGGAACCCACCAGAGCGCCATGTAGGTCTCCATCGGCTCGAACCACGCCCGACGCTGGCGCATGATATCGCGGTGATCGGTTCGATAGACGAAGCCAGCCAGAGCGTCGAGGTCAGACCAAACCGATAGGTTTATCGCGAATAACGGGTCCTCTGGTCGAGGCTGGATGTCGGTGGCATTGTTGCCCTCGCCGACCAGCCGCCAAACAAAACCCGGCGTGGCGTCCGCAAGGGCGTTCACCCGGTCGAGGTTATCTTTGAACCCAGCAATCTGCGGGTCATCGATCGGTGCCAATAAGCGACCGACGTTGATCTGGGCGAGGTGGAAGGCGGTCATTTCTTGCGGGTCCAGGTCTTCAGGCTGTCCAGATAGGCATGCAGCTCGTCATAGGCTTTGCGACCGCCGTAGGGGCAGCCGGTGGTCACGACCGTGTTGTCCTTGGCCCGCTGGATCATGATCGCCGGATGCGCGGGTGAGCCTTTGCGGGTGATCAGGTAGGACGTTCGGCCATCGGCACTGGAGTAATAGCTATACGGCTCCGAACCGACGACACCCGCCGGTACGAGGTGCGGCTGGGCGGTAATCGCCGCGACCTGAGCTTCGAACGGCTTGGCGCAATCGGGGTCGAGGTAGGTAACTTCGGGCTCGGCCTTGGGGGTACAGGCGCTGAGGGAAAGCAGGAGCAGCAATGCTCCACGGCCCGTCACGCCAACTCTACCCGGTAGCTTTCGATCACGGTGTTGGCCAGCAGCTTGTCGCACATGGCCTTGACCTCAGCTTCAGCGGCCGCTGCGTCGGTGGCCGCGAGATCGAACTCTATGGTCCGGCCGACCCGAACTTGGCTGACGCCGCCCCAACCCAGGCCGTGCAAGGCTTGCTCAACCGCCTTGCCCTGCACATCGAGAACACCCGGCTTCAG
>JAYTWT010000218.1:0-2115 GCA_043743295.1 Alphaproteobacteria bacterium
GTGACGTTTGTGGCGTTCTCGCCGGTCGGGCGCGGGTTCCTGGCGGGCGGGGCGCGGACCAACGCCTTCGCGGACGGCGACATGCGCGCGATGATGCCCCGGTTCCAGGGTGAGGCGTTTGGGGCAAACCTGGACGTGTTGGCCCGGTTCGAGGCTTTGGCGCGCGAGGCGGGCTGTACGCCAGCCCAGCTGTGCCTGGCCTGGTTGATGGCCAAGGACCCGTCGCTGGTCTCGATCCCGGGGACGACGCGCATGGACCACATGCTCGAAAACGCGGCGGCGGCCGAGGTGGCGCTGTCGGAGGACATGGTGGCCCGCGTGGATGCGCTTGGCGGCGCGGTGACCGGCTCGCGCTATCCGGCGGCGCTGCAGGCGTCGGTGGATACGGAACGGATGCCGGGGGAGTAGGGGCACCTGGGGGTCCAACCGCAGAAAACGCAGATGGCCGTGGAAGGGCGGCGGCGCGCGGTGGCCCACCTCCTCGCCCCCACGCGGAGCGTAGAGGGGAGAGGGTAGGGTGAGGGGCCGCGCTGAATTCGGGGATGCGCTCCCGGCCCAGCAAAAAGCTGCCGGACGTGGGCAAGGGCTGGACCCGGAGGAGAGGATCGACGGCCTGCGCCGCCCCTCACCCAACCTCTCCCCTCGCACTGCGTGTCGGGGGCGAGGAGGGCGTCACGTCGCGTAGAACACTACGGCTCAGCCCCTCGTCGGTGTCCGCCCCCTGATCCGATCAAACCCCGCTTTGATCCCCGCGAACCGGGCCTCGATGATCGGCTCGAACTCGGCGTCGGTGAAGATGTAGGGCCAGTCGCCTTCGATGGCTTCGCGGACCAGTTCGCCGACGTAGAGGGGGTCGATGCCGTCCTCTACCCGCTGGCGGATGTTGTTGATCCAATCTGGCGGGATGTCGGCGACTGGCGCTTGCGGCGTGTCGGCGAAGCGGTCCGGGCGGTTGCGGCCGGAGTCGGTGATGCGGGTGCGGATGAAGCCGGGGCACAGCACTGAGACACCAATGTTGCGCGGCGCGAGCTCGTTGCGAAGGCCCTCAGAGAAGGCCACTACGCCGAATTTGGTGACGTTGTAGGCGTTGCCTGAGCCGGAGATCATCCCGGCGATGGAGGCGGTGTTGACGATGTGGCCGCCTTCGCCATGCCGCTCAATCAGCGGTCCGAAGATCTCCACGCCCCAGATCACCGCCATCAGATTGACCCCGATGGTCCAGTCCCAGCCCGCATCGGTCCAGGCGCCGTAACCGCCACCGCCGCCGACCCCGGCGTTGTTGACCAGGATGTCGACGCGGCCATAGGCGGCGAGTGTCGCGTCCGCGGCGCGTTGCAGCTGGTCTTTCAGAGAAACGTCAGCGATCACGCCCTCTACGTCAGCATTGGTGGCGCGTAAGCCCGCTAGGGCCTTGTCCAGCGCGCCCTGCTCGATATCGCAGAGCATCACCTTGACCCCGGCCTGGGCCAGGGCGGTGGCGATCCCTAGGCCGATGCCCGAGGCCGCGCCCGTCACAAAGGCCACGCGGCCTGTCAGATTCTGCATCGTGGGCCTCCTTACTTAGCGCAGCGGCTTGGGGAATTTCGGCAAGGCGTCGAAGTCGGCGGGGACGTGCTCGAGGATTACGCGCGCGCCGGTCGCGGCGGCCAATTGCTCGACGGCGACCATGCTGTGCAGGCTGTCCGCCCGATTGAAGTTGAAGCGCGGCACCCGGCGGTTGGGGCGGCTCTCGGCGATGTGCCACATGTCGCCAGTCAGCAGGACGGGCCTGCCGGTCTGTGGGCGAACCAAAAGTACCGTATGCCCTGGCGTATGGCCCGGCGTGCGGTGGATGGTGACGCTGCCGTCGCCGAACACGTCGAAGGGGCCGGACCCGTCGACCAGGAGCGTCTTGGAGGTTTCCAGGGCGGAGTAGGCGGCGAAATTCTGCTTGTCGGCCCTGGCCGAAGGGCGGAAGGCGAATTCACGTTCGCGCGGATCGACGATCCAGGTCGATGTCGCGAACAGCCCCGCATTGCCGATGTGGTCGAAGTGACTGTGCGACACGGATAGATATTCGATGTCTGCGGGTTTGAGGCCGAGCTGACCCAGCTGGTCGGTGAGCTTCTTGGCGAC
>JAYTWT010000219.1:0-2004 GCA_043743295.1 Alphaproteobacteria bacterium
AGCCATCCTCACCGCCACTCTGCTCCCGGCGCTGAGCGGGGCGAAGGAGCGCGCCCGCCGCATCGCCTGCCTCAGCAGCGTCCGCCAGTTCGTTCTCGCCTGCCACGTCTATGCGGATGGCCGCCGGGCGGCAACAGCGGTTGCAAGCCGCTCATGATGGCACCACCGCCCGCGCCGAGGACACCCTGGGTCTCTCCACCCAGCGCTTCCATCGCGTTGGTCATCGAACGCTGATCAAACCTCGCCGCGGGGTCCGTTTGACAAGTCCGGAGGCGTTGGCGACGGTGAGTGCAATTCACGACGACTCATCAGGATTCATCCGCCATGAAATTCAGCTCCAGCGGTTTCGCATCCACGCTTTCACTAGGCCTGCTCCTGGCACTGGGCGCACTCGGGGGCGGGTTGCCCAAGGTTCAAGCTGCACCGCTGACCATCGGTGTCATCGGCGACTACGGCTCGGCCTATCTCGGCGGCGCATCGCTTTCCAACGTGACGGCCGTGGCGAATCTGATCAAAAGCTGGAATCCCGACTTCATCATCACCACGGGCGACAACAATTATCCCGATGGCGAAGCGTCGAACATCGACACCAACGTCGGGCAGCTCTTTCACGAATACATTTATCCCTACCTCGGCACGTTCGGCGCGGGCGCCAGCTCGAACCGCTTCTGGCCGAGCATCGGCAATCACGAATGGCCCTTCGGCGTCTCCTTCCTCCAGCCCTATCTGGATTACTTCACCCTGCCGGGCAACGAGCGTTACTACCGCCATCGCCAGGGGCCGGTGGAAATCTTCGCCGTCGTCGGCGACCAGCAGGAGCCGGACGGCGCGCTCCCCGTCTCCATCCAGTCCATGTGGCTGAGCAACGCCCTCGCCAGCAGCACCGCGCCGTGGCGCGTCGTCTATTTCCATGCATGTCCGTATTCCTCGAGCCAGACGCACGGCTCGGCCACGCATCAGGCGGACAACATGCTGTGGCCTTTCACCCAATGGGGCGCGACGGCCATCTATACAGGACACAACCACCTCTACGAGCGCGTGCTCACCAACAATTTGAACTACGTCACCATCGGCCTCGGCGGCGGGCGCATCGACCCCTTCACCACGCCCGTGGCGGGCAGCCTCTCCCGCTACAACACCACCTATGGCGCCGTGCGCCTGAAGGTAACCGAGACCAACTTCGTGTCCGACTTCATCAACATCTCAAATCAAGTGATCGATTCCTACACGCTGGAATTCCTGCCGGCGCAGCTGTCCGTGTCGTGGTCCAACGCCGCGCCGCGCCTGGGGCTGACCGGAACTCCGGGGCGCACCTACATCACCGAGGCTTCGACGAACTTGATCGCGTGGACGCCCATCGTCACCAACCTGCTGACGGGTGCCGCAACCAATGTGGCGGATGGCGGTTTCACCGGTCATCCCACGAGATTCTACCGGGCGAAGAACGGGCGTTGAAGGGGCTGCGCCGTTGCGCCTCGATCAATCGTCGTCGTGAACGGTGATGGCCCACTCGGGATAGGGCGCCTGCGATCCCTTCATCGCGTGCCAGAGAATCCGGTTGAGCAGATCCTCGGGGCATTGGTCGGGGGCGTCGAGCGGGAGGCGCGCCGAGGCGTGGGCGTGCTGGCGCAGGAGCGGGTCGGAGATTTTCTTCGGATCAGGGTTCATCTGATCGAGGGGGATGTTGTTCGTCAACGCGGCGTAGGGGGTGAAGTCCGGCGTGGCGGTGAAGCAATCGGTCATCGGCGTGGCGCTGGCGTCGAGCTGGTTCATCGGCGGGAGACCAAGCATCAGCTCGATGGTACGCAGGAGGCTGGTCTGGTTGTACTGCGTGCTGACGACGGCGCGGCGCTTGGTATAGGGGCTGATGCAGTAGGCCGTGGTGCGATAGCCGGTGACGTGATCCCATCCGCCCTGCGGATCGTCCTCGATGGCGAGGATGCAGGTCTCCTTCCAGAAGCGGCTCTTGCTGATGGCCTCGACGATCTGGCCGAAGGCGAGGTC
>JAYTWT010000220.1:0-1564 GCA_043743295.1 Alphaproteobacteria bacterium
ATCATGGCCCATCCTCCTTCTTGAAGCCGATGCGATCACCTCGCTCGGACTTCGTACTCCAGGTCAGGATGGGCCTACCTCAATTACGCGATGTCCCAACTAACCCTACATTACCCCGTTCGGGCGGGTGATGATTCCAATGGTGTAGCGGTCAGGCCGACGCCCAGCGCTTTCATGACGGCAATAGTCGTCTTGAGCGTCGGGTTCCCGACCCGGCTGAACGAGCGGTAGAGTTGCTCGCGCGACAGACCGGTTTCAGCGGCGATCTGGGTCATGCCCTTGGCGCGAGCTACCACGCCCACGGCGTGGGCGATGTAGCCGACATCCTCGGTGGCGAAGGCCGCTTCCATGAAAGCCGCCACGGCCTCATCCGAGCTCAGTCCTTCGGCGGGATCGAACGGGGTCAGTTTCTCGGCCACGTCACTAGCGCCCATGTTACTCGCTCCAAGTTTTGGCCAGCGCCCTGGCTTTGCGAATGTCCCGCGCTTGGCTAGATTTGTAGCCACCGCCGAGCAGGATCACCAAGGCGGCACCGCGTTGCTGGAAGTAGACCCGATAGCCTGGGCCATAGTGAATCCGCAGCTCGCTGACGCCATCGCCCACCGACTCGGCATCGCCCGCATGACCGTAGGCCAGCCGGTCGAGCCTTGCGAAAATAAGGCCTACGGCGCGCCGGTCCTTCAGTCCGGACCACCACCTGCGAAACGTCTCGGTCTGCTTGAGTTCCACCATGCGTAGTTTTCCGACTACATCACGCGCGACGGATCGTCAACGATGCCCAGTTGGCCGTAGTTTCTCAATGCAGTCCAAGGTAGGCCGCGATATCTGACAACACCTTAGCCAATGCCACCCTCAACGCCGGAACCTGATCCGCCGCCCCCTGCTCGACCCGGTCCGCAATATCCCCCAGCGCCGCCGCCCCGATCCCCCGCGCGGCGCCCTTGATCGTGTGGGCCAGATCGCGCCCGCTGCCGCCCGGCTGGCCCAACTGCGCGGACCACACCTCCGCCTGCCCCTGGAACAGCGCCAACACCTCGGCGATCACCTGACGGTCCCCGGCCGTGTAGCTCTCCAGATACCCAAAATCGACGCTCGCCATCACGCCCCCAACTACGTTCGCTGCTTCAGACGGCCCACCGCCTCTTCGGCCAGCATCAAGCTGCGATCAATCGTCGCGACCAGGGCGTCCAGGTTCACCCCCTCGGTGCTCTTCTTGCCTTCCAGATAGCGCGCATAGACCCCGTGATTGATCGCCGCCGTCTTCCAGCGATTGAACCCAACGTAGAAATCCAGCTGCGCTAGGTCGCGCCCGGTCCGCGCCGCATAGCGTTCGGCCAACTGCGTGCGGGTCGGAAACCCTGGCGCCGACGTCGGACCCTCGGGGTTGGCCGGATGGGTGTCCGTCGGGTCCGACCACTGGTTCAATGCATAGGCCAGATCGGCCAGCGGATCGCCCAGGGTCGAGATCTCCCAGTCCACCACCGCCGCAATCAGCCCATCTGGTCCCACCAGACAGTTGTGAACCCCATAGTCCCCGTGAACCACCCGCGCAGGCCCCTGATCC
>JAYTWT010000221.1:0-2747 GCA_043743295.1 Alphaproteobacteria bacterium
CCGGAAAGGTCGGCCTGATCAAACGCGCCGCCACGCACCCTTGCCGACTGCAAGATCACCGAGATCATGATTGCCTTCCGAAACACAGCCCCAGACGCCTCGGCGTCGGAGAGGTCGGCACGGGTCAGTGTCGCGCCGCCAAAGGCCACGCCCTTGGCCTCGGTGTCGTGCAGGCGTGCGTTTGATAGGTTTGCGCCGGTGAAGGTACCACCGGTCATATCCGCGTCACTGAGGTCGGCGCGCGTCAGGTTCGCCCCGGAAAAATCAGACGCCATGAACTTCGCGTCGCGCAGGTTGGCGCCCACCAGGATCGCGCCCGAGAAGTCCGCCCCGACAATGCGAGCGCCCGAGAGATTGCGGCCAGACAGTTCGCATTTTGCACAGGAGCCGCCGAACGCCACCTGGCGCTGGACTTCCTTGTCGGCAGCCACAGCCAAGCCCCCGCCAGCAAGCGCGGAGATCGCGACGGCGGCAATGGTCCAATGGCGTGTCCAACGCGTCATACCAATGTTTCTGCCGCGCCCAGGCGCAGGTGACCACTTAATTCGCGGTAATTGTCAGGCGCTTAGTGATGTCGGTTCGGGGCCTAACCCGCCTGATCTTCAGCGATCCGTCCAGCGCGGGTGCCGCAGGTGTCGCAGATCAAGGCCTGTCCCTTTCGCACCACGGCTATATCGCCGCAGGCAGCGCAGACTTCTGCGGAACGCATGGCGGCCGACCCTTCCGTACGATTGGCGGTTGGCAAAAAGACCAGATTGTCAGGCGCGGCACCTCGAGCGAACCCCTTGGAGATGAAGCGGGACGCCAATTGAGGTTCTTCGGCTGTAACGGCATCCGCTTTGCCCTGGCCTAGTCCGTCGGCGTTCAGCTCGCCCGGATCGGCGTTGCCTAGGTCATCGCGACCCAGATAGCTGATCCCCAGCTCACGGAAGATGTAGTCGAGGATGGATGTCGCCGATTTAACGGTGTCGTTGCCCGTAACTGGCCCGGCCGGCTCGAACCGCGTGAACACGAACGCGTCCACAAACTCGTCCAGGGGCACCCCGTGCTGCAGGCCCAGCGAAATGGAGACCGCGAAGTTGTTCATCAGCGAGCGGAACGCGGCACCCTCCTTGTGCATGTCGATGAAGATTTCGCCCAACTCGCCATCGTCATATTCGCCGGTGTGCAGGTAGACCTTGTGACCACCAACGCTCGCCTTCTGAATGTACCCTTTTCGGCGGTCTGGCAGTTTGCGCCGGGTGCGATCTCGCTCAACGACACGCTCGACGATCCGAGGCTCTGGATCGATCTCGCGTTCGAGCGTCGGGGCGCGAATGGAAATCTCCGCCACTAGCGGGATATCGAGCGTCAAGGCGGCGGGCGGCGGCAACCGATGGGCTCGCACAGCCAGTCCTGGAAGGCTCAGTACTTGCGCCATGTCCGCCAGCGTCGTGCGCCAGGGCAGAATCACGTCCAGGACCGGAGGTGCGTCCAGTACCGGGGCCAGAACCGCCAACATGGCGATCTGGGGCCCGAGACCGATTTCATCCGCCGACTTCAGGACCTGGCGAAGGTCTTCGCTGAAAGCGGCCACATCACTGGCGCGTTCGTGGCCCAAAGCGTGCACTTGGGCTTGGGCAATATCCTGCACGGTGAAGCCAGCTAGAGCGAGGATATCAAGCTGTGGGTCCGCCAGCTGGTCGGGGGAGGCCCCCAGCACATCACGAACAAATCCTTCGCCGACAACGTCTAGTCGGAACGCCTGCTGCAGGCTGTGCACGAAGGGTAGTTCTGCGCTTGCGGCCTCAACCTCCAGGTCCGTGAAGCCCCGCACCATCAGGCTCTCGGGATTGACCCCCGGCGCGCCGGCGAGGCTGCGGTAGCCGAGCAGTGCGGCCTGAGCGATGACAAGGTCGGCGCTTAGCGCCGAGAGCGCCAGGATAGCCGCCTCGGAAAGGACGCAAACCGTCTCGCCATCTCCGATCTCGGCGGGAACGACGGGTCCGGTCCACGGGGCGGCGTCCAGTCGCGCACCAAGTCGCAGGGCAAGCTCGGGATCGCTCATGAGCGCTAGGCGGATATCAAGACCAAGGTTCTCCGTCGCGGCGCGTGCCGCCAGGATCAGATTGCGTGCGGCGCGGCGCGCGTCATCGCTGTCATAGATATAGCCGTGCGCGACCAGCCAATCGCTGAGCCCGCCGAGACAGAGCAACAGTGGACCGTCTGCGGCGGCACCCAGCGCGATCGCTGCCACCTTGGCCTGAGCCGCAAAGGCCGTATCGTCGAACGCTTCGTCCCGCCAGAAGGCCATCAAGTCGATGCCGGCCCGAGGCAAACCCGCCGCCTCAGCGATCCCGGCAGAAGTCGGCCCGTCCGGTGCGGCAACGACCCGCCCGGTCGTCCACATAGCCCGCACCAGGGCGCTGCTGTGATCGGCGACAGCAACAACAAGACCACGAGCGGAAATTGCGTGCGAGGCGGAGAGCCATGTGTGCGCACCAGCCTCAGCGAGGGCGATAGCTTCCAGAATCAGGGTGTCAGAGCACCCCGCGACGCGGGCGGCCTCGCAAGCTCTTGCCAGACTGGTGTTGCGTCCGGGGTCGGCGCACGCCTCTGCATCGCCCTCGCACCGCAGGATGGCGTCCATGACGGCTTGGAGCCGGACGGCCAGCGACATGGCCGCCGCATTGGCCGCCTCCGCGCCGTGGTGCGCGGCGCTTAGAGCATCGAGCGCCGCGTCGCCTGGCTCCAACACCTCCAAGGCC
>JAYTWT010000222.1:0-3275 GCA_043743295.1 Alphaproteobacteria bacterium
TCGAAGATCAACTTCTTCCTCTATGAATCGGCGGAATACAGCGACGACAAGCTGTTTGAAGGCGGCCTGAGGATCGGCTACCGCGCGCCCGGCGAGGCCTGGGAAGTTGCCGCCTTCGGTCGTAACATCACCAACGACAAATCGTTGGAAGGCGGAATCGACTTCAACAACCTGACCGGCTTCGTCAACGAACCTCGTACGGTCGGCGTTGAGGTGAAGGCGAAGTTTTAGGAGCTTCCCCCACTCGTGGGGGAAGCGGCCCGATGCGCGCAGCGCGAGTGGCCGATGGGGGCGTGAGTCAGACACATTCCCCCATCGGCGACTTGCCCCTTCGGGGCATCGCGCCGCTTTCCCCCTGAAGGGGGAAGTCAGGACGACTTCAAAGCACTGCCGACTGGCTATGCTTCAAGCCTCGCGAGGATCGTCAGCACAACGGCGTTCATCTCCCGGAAGACGTCCTCTGCTGAGACCCGAAGCACCTGGATTCCATGTTTCTTCAGAAAGCCGTCACGCCGGGCGTCACGCATGGGCTGATCTCCCATGCTGTGACCCTCGCCATCGACCTCAATCGCCAGCTTCTTGGTTGGGCAGTAGAAATCGAGCACGTAGGGGTCGAAGGGGTGTTGCCGACGGAACTTAAACCCTTCGAGTTGCCGTCCCTTGAGTTGCGCCCACAGCAAGTGTTCCGGCGGCGACATTTCCCGCCGCAAATCCTGGGCCCGTTCGATGATGGTTATGGGGTCCGGTCATGCGTCCACAAACCCGCCCACCACCTCCAGCACCGCAGCGCCGTAATGCGCCAGCTTGGCTTCGCCAACGCCGTTGACGCGTTCAAGGGCGGCGCGGCTGGTGGGCTTTGAGGCGGCGATCTCGGTCAGGGAGCGATCGCTGAAGATCACATAGGGCGGCACGTGCTGCGCCTTGGCTTCTGCGGTTCGCCAGGCGCGCAAGGCTTCGAACAGGGGCTGGTCGGTGGGTGACAGCGCGGCGGCGGCGGTACGGGCGCGCTTGCCCTTGCGGGCGGTGCGGGGGGCATCTTCGGCACCGTCCGGGTGCTTGCGCATCAATACCCTTTGCTCACCCCGAAAGACGGCGCGTACGGCGTCCGCGTCGCCAACACCAACGAGAGGCCTGCCGTCATTGGGGTCTTCGCGCAGAAGTCCCTCAAACAGCAATTGTTCGCACAGGTCCCGCCACGCCGTCACCGAGAGCTCTTGCCCAATGCCCCAGGTAGACAGCGAGGACTCCTGTTCGCTGACATCCTTGGTCTTGCCCAATAGGTGATCGACCAGCCGGCCCCGGCCATAGCGTCCGCCCAGGCGGGCCGCCGCCGACAGTGCCTTTTGGGCGGCCTGGGTCGAATCCGTGGTCTCCACGGTGCCAAGGCAGAGGTCGCATTGACCACAGGCTTCGACGCCTTCTTCCCCAAAGTAGCGGCGCACCGTAGCAGCACGGCACCCAGCCCCATCCAGCAGGGCATAGAGCTGGCGCACCTTCTTGACCTGAACCTGACGGACATCTTCATCCAGCTCACGCTCGCCGATCCGGCGTAGCGCCCAGGTCATGTCGGGCGCGCCATAGAGCGTGATCCCCTCGGCGGGCTCGCCATCACGACCGGCACGGCCGATCTCCTGCCAGTAGGCTTCGATGGACCCTGGCGGATCAGCGTGGATCACAAAGCGGACGTCAGGCTTGTCCACCCCCATCCCGAAGGCGATGGTCGCCACCATTACGGCGGCGTCAGCGGCAAGGAATTCTGTCAGCCGGGTCTCACGTAGGCGCTTGTCCAGACCCGCGTGGTAGGCCAGGGCCGGGACCCCGGCAGCGCGCAGGGCTTCGGCCAACTTCTCCGTCTTGTCGCGCGATCCTGCATAGACCACGCCCGAGCGCCCGGGTCGCGCAGTGACCAACTCCACCACCCGCTTGTCCGCGCCCCGCTTGCGCTCCGCCGACAGGATCAATTCAGGCCTCGCGAAGCTGGCGACGAACTCGGCATCACCGGTGAGGCGCAGTTCCGCGCGGATGTCTTCACGGGTCTTGGCGTCGGCCGTAGCCGTCACCGCCAGGCGCGGGACCCCAGGAAATAGATCCGCCAGCCGCCCCAGCAGGCGGTAGTCAGGCCGGAAATCGTGACCCCACTGGCTGACGCAGTGCGCTTCGTCGATGGCGATGAGTGACAGGGGGATGCGGCGCAGGCGGTCCAGCATCCACGGCTGCATAAGCCCCTCGGGCGAGATATAGAGGATGTCCAACGCACCTGCGTCAATCCGCGCCCAGGTCTCGGCCTTAGCCTCGGGCTCGATATTGCTGTCCAACCGCGCCGCCGCGACCCCCGACTGTACCAGCGCGGCGACTTGGTCGGTCATCAGTGCGATCAACGGCGAAACCACCAAACCCAGGCCTGGGCGGATCAGGCTGGGGATCTGATAGCAAAGGCTCTTACCACCGCCGGTTGGCAGAACGGCCATGGCGTTGCGCCCCGCCAGAACCTCGGTGATCACCTCGGACTGGAGGCCCCGGAATTCGGCGTGGCCGAAGGTGCGGCGCAGGATCTCACGCGCCTGATCCAAGGGGCTTACATCAGGTTCGGCGACAGCGAGGCTCATCACGCGTCTTATGGGGCCGACTCGCCAAGTCGCCCTACCCCTGTTTCACCGTCTTGTTCTGGAAGCCGGCGATGCGGTCGGCCATGTCCGGTCCGCGGCCTTCGCCGCGGAAGATCTCATGGGCCAACCCCTGTGCTTGGGTCATTCCGTCAGTATGGGTGAGTAGGCGCTTGTTGGCGCGATGGCTGAACCAGGAGTTGGCCAGAATCTGTGCGGCCAAGGCGGCCAGCCTTGCATCGAACTCGGCGTCAGACACGCAGAAGTCCGCGAGCCCGATCTCAGCGGCCTCGCGCCCGCCGACTGTGCGACAGGTTAACATGAGCTCGCGCGCGCGATACGTGCCGACCCGACGCGGCAGCCGCTGGCTGAGGCCCCACACCGGGGTCAGGGCCCATTTGGCGTGGGTGTCGGCGAACTTAGCGGTCTCGGCGGCAAAGATAATGTCACCGACCAACGCCAGTTCCAGCGCGCCAGTATAGCAATAGCCGTGTACTGCGCTGATCACCGGCTGCGGCAGGCCCGCCAGTCGCTCGATGACCTTGGACTGGTAGAAGGGCTCGGGCAGCTTCTCGCCGCTGGCGATGTCGCCCAGGTCGTGGCCGGCTGAGAAACACCGCCCGGCACCCCGCAAGATCACCAGACCGACCGTCTCGGTCTGCGCGGCAATCG
>JAYTWT010000223.1:0-5764 GCA_043743295.1 Alphaproteobacteria bacterium
AAAAACTATCCGGGCTACGTGCCGGTCCGAAACGCGCTGGTGAACAACTACCTGGGGCCTATGCATGTCGCGATCGACGGCGCGGGCTACGACCTTTTCTCATTCCAAATTGCCGACCTCGTCGGGGATGCTGACGTCACGCTCTGGATCGACACCAACCTCGACAGCTTTGGATTCGGGATAGGTACCTTGCCGTCAAGCGCGGGATTCAAGTTCTTCGGCTTCCTTGCGCCCGACGACCAGTATTTCACCGGCTTCCATTTCTCAGCCAACGACGACGTTACCGCGCCCGCTTTCTCGGAGTTCGAACTGGGTCACACGGGCGCGCGCTGTACCACCCGGGTTTGTGCAGGCGGCGGTGTTCCTGAGCCTGAAACCTGGGCGCTGATGATCCTCGGTTTCGGCGTTACCGGTGCCGTCCTGCGTAATCGTCGTCGGTCGGTCCCACACCTGATCTGACGACGCGGCCGGTGTGCTGCGTCCACGTTACCAAGCCGCACGCCGGTGCCTCCTGATCGCTGCGAGCGGTCAGGAGGCTTCGTCGTTTTGACGCAATTCCTTGCGCGGCGGTTGCGGGCGCGAGCGGGCTGTCGCATTGAGAGTCATGGAGTTCGTGATGCCCACCGCTGGTGCCCTGGCCGCCTTTGCCCAGGTCGTGATGATCGATCTGGCGCTAGCCGGCGACAACGCCATTGCCATCGGTCTAGCGGCGGCCGGCTTGCCGCCCCGGCAGCGTCGCGGTGCCATCATATTCGGGCTGGCCGGTGCCGTAGTCATGCTGATCGGCTTTGCGCTGATCACCACCCAGCTCCTGAAGGTGGTCGGCCTGCTTCTGGCCGGGGGCATCCTGTTGTTCTGGGTCTGCTGGAAGATGTGGCACGAGCTGCGCGCGCAGGGTCGCGAGGAAACCGCCGAGGCCGAAGCCGCGCTGGAGGCGGCAACAGGCGTCGAAATCGGCGCACAACCGAAGTCCGCCGCCAAGGCCAAGACCATGGGTCAGGCCGTTCTGCAGATCCTGATTGCCGACCTGACGATGTCGCTGGACAATGTGTTGGCCGTCGCCGGCGCGGCGCGCGAGCATCCCACGGTCCTGATCGCCGGCCTGCTGCTCTCGATCACCCTGATCGGCGTGGCGGCGACCTGGATTGCCAAGCTGCTGCACCGCTATCGCTGGATCGGCTACCTGGGTCTGGCGATCATCGTTACCGTGGCGCTGCGTATGGTCTGGGAAGGCTCGCGCAATGTGGCCATCGATATGGAGCATGTCGCCGCGTACAACGCCGTCATGCCTGACATGCTGGACATCTCGCCCGCAGAGATGGCGGCGCATATGGCCGGACGCTAACAATCTGATTGCCCGCCGAGCGGACCTGCGCCATCTGACCATTGATGTTTGACACCCTTTTCGCGCCGGACGCCCTGGCCGCCCTTTTCCAGGTGCTGATGATCGACCTGGTGCTGGCCGGCGACAACGCCGTGGCCGTGGGTCTGGCCGCGGGTGGCCTGCCGGAAGCGCAGCGCAAGAAGGCGATCCTCTGGGGCCTGATGGCCGCGGTGGTCATCCGCATCGGCTTTGCCCTGATCACCACCCAGCTGCTGGGCGTCATCGGCCTGCTGTTTGCGGGCGGAATCCTGCTGCTCTGGGTCTGCTGGAAGATGTGGCGAGAGCTGCGCGATCAAGGCCGCGCCGACGAGGTGGCGGCTCAAGCGGCATTGGACGACGACCCGACCACGGAACCCGCCGTCAAGCCCGCAAAGAGCTTCCGCGCCGCGCTGATCCAGATCCTCGTCGCCGACATCTCGATGTCACTGGACAATGTGCTGGCCGTCGCGGGTGCCGCACGCGAGCACCCTGGGATCCTGGTGTTCGGGCTCTTGATGTCGATTGCCCTGATGGGCGTCGCCGCGACCTGGATCGCCAGCCTGCTGCATCGCTACCGCTGGATCGGCTACATCGGCCTGGCCATCGTGGTCTATGTGGCGTTGCATATGATGTGGGAGGGTCACCGCCAGATCGTGGCCGACCTGGGCTACGTCCACCACTACAACCGCGTGATGCACGACATGCTAGATATTAGGCCCAAGCGGTAGAGCGTGCACCGAACTTTCAATCGTCACCCCTGCGAGGCGTTGGCAAACTCAACGGCTTCCGCAACGACATCAGGTGCCCGCTTGATCGTCAGGATCAAGACCTGAGCGGCTTGGTCTGGCTTCGAACGGCCCTGCTCCCAATCCCGGATGTTGCCGATTGGAAGACCAAACCGCGCACTGAAAACCGCTTGGCTGAGCCCCAGTTCCGCTCGGACGGCGCGGACATCAACCGACATCTGGGTGTGAACCCGATAGGTTGCCGGGTCGGCACGCCCTTCGGCAATTTCGACGGCCTCGGACAGTCCAGCCATGATCTTGTCGAATGCTCTCTTGGTCATGAGCACAACCTGCAATTGGGCCTAGTGATGCGACACGGAACTAGACAGGCGTTTTGCGACGGCGGCTAAGACATTGCGTTCCACTCTGGTAAGATTTGCACGTTCACCCTTCGAGAAAACGGTCAGAAGGTAGACGGGTCGGTCGGCGTCGTGAGCTGCCGAAATGTACGCAGCGGTTTCAGCCACCGTTTGCATTAGCCATTACTACGGGCTACCCGCATGATTTGCAATGGGTATTGGCCGGGGCGAGTCACCCCGCCTCCGGGCCGCCAAAGCGTTCACGCCATTCGGATACTTGGGCATCCTCGATCTTGCGGAACAGGACGTCAGGCGCGCGGATCGGCGCACCGACCGTCAGGAACATCGGCAGGCCGTCGGCGAGGTCGGGCCACTGCGTGGGCTCCGGCTCGCCCAAGCCCTCTGCGATTCTCGCGGCGGCGAACGGGATAAACGGGGCCGACAATCGGGCGAACAGTGACACGAGGTTCAGCCCGATGTTCACCACCGTCCCGGCCCGCTCCACATCCGTCTTCATCGCGGTCCAGGGCGCAGCTTCGGTCAGGTAACCGTTCCCCAACACCCAGATCTGGCGCAGCGCCGTGGTCGCTTTGCGGAACTCGCGGTCTTCCAGATGTTGGGTCAGTTCGGCCAGCTTGGCGTTCAGGTTCAGGCTGAGTTGAGACTCCAGTGCCGTGAGCTCACCGCGCGGCGGGACCTTCCCTTCGAACCGAGTCTCGGCGAACTTGCAGATGCGGTTGACGAAATTGCCCAGCACATCGGCCAAGTCAGCGTTCACCTGGGTCTGAAACTGTTCCCAGACGAAGGTGGCGTCCGACGTCTCGGGCACATTGGCCATGATCCACCAGCGCCAATAGTCCGGCGGCAGCAGCTCCAGCGCCTGGTCCATGAACACGCCGCGGTTCTGCGACGTGGAGAACCGGCCCCCATAATAGTCCAGCCAGTTGAAGCCCTTGAGTTCGTCCACCAGCTTCCACGGGGCGTTCTGGCCCGCGTTGACGCCCATCAGGGTGGTGGGGAAACCCACCGTGTGGAACGGCACATTGTCCTTACCCATGAACTGCACGTACTTCACGTCGTCAGCCAGCGGCGCGCGCCACCAGCGCTCCCAGGCGGATGACTCGGCTTGGCCTTGTGCCTCGGCCCACTCCGCCGTCGCCGCGATGTATTCGATCGGCGCATCGAACCAGACATAGAACACCTTGCCCGCAAGTCCCTCGAGGTCCGGCGTTTGGCCATCAGGGTTCGGCCCCCAGTCGGCGGCATTGACGGGCACGCCCCATTCCAGATCGCGGGTGATCCCCCGATCCTGCAGACCCTCGTCGAGCCACTTCAGCGCAATGGAGGTGACCAGTAGCGGCCAGTCGCCCTTCTTGCCCTCAATCCACCCCCGCAGGCGGTCCGAGAACTGGCTCTGCAGCAGGAACAGGTGCTTGGAATCGCGAATCTCGATCTCGGTCGAACCCGACACCGCCGAACGCGGGTTGATCAGGTCTGCAGGATCCAGCACCCGCGTACAGTTCTCGCATTGATCGCCACGCGCGCTCTGATAGCCACAGTGCGGACAGGTGCCCACCACATAGCGGTCAGGCAAGAACCTTTTGTCAGCCATCGAATAGACCTGCTTGGTCACCCGCTCTTCGATGAACCCGGCCTCCCAGAGCGTCTGGGCAAACTGCTGGGTCAGGCGATGGTTCTGTGGCGACGAGGACCGCCCGAAATGGTCCCACGAAAGGCCAAACTGCGCACCGAGGTCGGCCTGAATGGCGTGCGCTTGAGTACAGAACGTCGCCGGATCGAGGCCAGCTTCGGCGGCGGCCAACTCGGTCGGCGTGCCGTGCTCGTCCGTGGCGCAGATATAGAGCGTCTCGCGCCCCCTCGCCCGCTGGAACCGCGCATAGACATCCGCCGGCAACATAGAGCCCGCCAGCGTCCCCAAATGCTTGATCCCATTGATATAGGGCAGCGCGGAGGTGATCAGGATGCGGGTCATGGCAGCTCTCGAAATGGGGAGAAGGCGCGGCTTATAGGCTGCGCAGACTGTTCGCTAAACCCAGTGATGCAAGAAATACTCGCCAAACCGCTGCAACAGCGCAAACTGCCGATCATGGGGCGAAGGCGGCTGCCCTTGAGTCTCACGAAATGTGCCGCCAATTTCGGGAGAAGACCGCATGGGGCGTCGTTTCATTCTGGCCGCCGGGTTGCTGGCCAGCCTTTCACTTTCAGCCTGTAGCCCTAAGCTGGCGGAGGAACCCGCCGCCGTCGCTGCACCAAAGAAATCTTTGGCCCGCCAGGCACCTTTCTATCAGGGCCAAGAACAGGTTCTGTCCGTCGAATCCGGCACAGTGACCGCTGCATCCGGCGGCGGCTTGGATCTTTCCGCCAAAGCCAGCACCGACGGAGGCGGCTGGACTCAGGTCGGCTTCCTGCCCCGCGTCTATGCCGCGACGCCGCCCGACGGCATCTACGAGGTCGATGTCGTGGCACAAAAACCCGCCAGCCCGGGGGCCGCAGGACCGAAGCCGGTTGACGTTAAGAGCGCCTGGGACCGCTACAAGGACGGCCGCGTCAAGGGCGTGAAGTTCATCTCCAAGACTAACGAGGTCGTGGCGATGGTCGGCGGATAGGACGTTGCCCCTATATAGGTCGTCATCGCCGGGCGCTTGTCCCGGCGACCCAGATACGCAAGCACTGCCGGATTGCTCACTCAGCTAAGACCGGTGCTTCTGGATGGCCAGGACAAGAGCCCGGCCAAGACGATCTGAAGGTGGGGGGCGTAGGAATTGCGCCCTGCCCCCTTACATCGCCGGCTTGGCGCCGTTCTCTCCGATGGAGACCGAGCCAGCCATCAGTTGGCCATTCGGCGCCTTCTGAACGACCATGAACACCGGGATGCCGGGCTTCACTTGCGCGCGGGTTCCGCCAGCGATCTGTACGATTGGGACATTGGCGGGAACCGTGATCATCCGCTTGCCGTAGGAGTAGGAAACCTCCATCTGGCGGCTACCCTTTTTGCCGGCGACGACGGTTCCGACGGTGCCGTTGGTCATCATCGAGCCCTTTTTCAGGTCCCAGCCGTAGTGGCCCTCACCCATCTTCACGCCAGGCGGGAAGACGTGAACTTCCAGCGATTTGCCGGTGCCATCCTTGCCTGGGACTTCGGCGGTGCCGATGAAGCTACCCGGCTTGATCGCATCCATCGCGACGGGCTTCATGACCGCAACGCTCCAGTTGGGGGTCAAGCCTACCTTTTGGACTGCGCCCTTCTCGGGCTTCACCGTAATGGAAGTGGCGTCCATCGCCGTCACTACGCCGCG
>JAYTWT010000224.1:0-9319 GCA_043743295.1 Alphaproteobacteria bacterium
GCCCGACCGCCAAACGAGACCACCCGCCCCCGGGCATCCAAGATCGGGAAGATGATCCGGTCGCGGAACCGATCATAAGGTGCCCCGCCGTCTTCGGGAGCGATCAGCACTCCGGTCTCGACCAGTTCCGCCGGGCGTGCGCCCTTGGTGACCAGATAGTCCTTGAGCGCCGTACGGCCCGACGGCGAGAACCCCAACCGGAATCGCGCCCAGTCCTTTTCCGGCAGACCGCGCCCCTCCAGATAGGCGCGCGCATCGCGGCCGGCGGGGCGCTTCAGTTCACCTTCGAACCATTTGGCCGCCATCTCCAGCCATTCGCCGAGGCCCTGGCGGACCTTGTCCTGTTCGATCCCGCGTGGATCAACGGCAGGCAATGGTACCCCGGCTTCGGCGGCCAGCCGCTCAACGGCTTCCGCGAACGACAGCCGCTCGTTCTCCTGCAAGAAGGTGATCAGGTCGCCAGTCTTGCCGGACGAGAAATCAAAGAACTGGCCCTTCTCGTCGTTCACGTAGAACGAAGGCGTCTTTTCCTTGTTGAACGGCGACAGGCCCACATACTCACGGCCCTGCTTGCGCAGTTTCACCGTGCGTCCGATCACGTCGGACGGGCGAAGCCGCGACTTCACCTCCTCTAGGAAACGCTCATCGAACCGACCAGTCATTGCGTCCACTGCTAGCACAGGCCCGCTGCGGTCACTGTGGATACGTTAGACGCCGCTGTGGACGATTCGCACGACAGGATCGGTCGCAAGCTCCGTCACTCGACCGGGGCCGATCTCGCCATGTTTCGAAAGGCGTAAGCGGCGCTGCTGCTGGCGAAGTCAGGCCTGCAATGATCTAATCCACCCCGGCAATTCGGCGATGCTACCCAATTCTACGAACCGCTCGTGATCCGTCGGAGCCTCGGCGACTTCGTGGGCCCAGGTAACGGGATACGGGATGTAGGCGCCGTAGGCTCCGGCTTCGAGTGCGGGCAGGATGTCGGAGCGCAGTGAATTGCCGCACATCACCGCCTCGGCTGCGCCCGTACCGTGGCGGGCGAACACGCGGGCATAGGTTCCGGCATCCTTCTCGCTGACGATCTCGACAGCCGCGAACAAGTCGCCCAAGCCCGATGCGGCAAGCTTCTGTTCCTGATGTAGCAGGTCGCCCTTGGTGATCAGCACCAGCCGGTAGTCCTCTGACAATTCCGCCAGCGCCGCCTCGACGCCCGGCAGCGGCTCGACGGGATGGCTCAACATTTCCCGGCCCGCCGCCAGGATATCGGCGATTAATCGGCCCGGCGGCGCATTGTCGGTGAGTTCCATCGCCGTCTCGATCATTGAGAGCGTGAAGCCCTTCACGCCATAGCCGTAGAGCCGCAGATTTCGCGTCTCAACCTCAGCCAGCTTGGCATTCAGCACATCGCTTGAGGCGACATCGGCCATCAAGTCGCCGAGCCGATCCTGTGTCAGCCGAAAGACGGTCTCGTTGTGCCAAAGGGTGTCGTCCGCATCGAGACCGACCGTGGTGATACCCATCAGGCTGCGCACGCCTTGTGTGGCTTGTTCACCCGCATCGTCGAGGCTGGGAACTTCACCAGAAGCGCAGCAGGACGGATCGGCCGGGCCACGAAGTTCCCACCGCAGTTGGGGCAGGTCCCGCCGAAGCGAGCTTTCGCACAGTCCGTGCAGAAGGTGCATTCGAAGGTGCAGATGCGCGCGTCGGGACTGTCCGGCGCAAGGTCGCGGTCACAGCATTCGCAGTTGGGGCGCAGATCAAGCATGCCGTCCTATCGCTCAAATCCAGGGCTGGGAAAATGACGGACTCCCCGCTAATTCAGCCAGCTATTCGCCAAAGCCCTTGCCGAGCTCCGTAACAGGGTCCAGCCGCAACAATCGGCTGTCGGCAACGCCTGCGGTCCGGTGCAGGACCAACTGCTGGTACTCCGGATCACGCACCATATCGATGAAGGCCTGCGACGAAGGGTATTCCGCGATGAAAGCGATGTCCCAGGCCTCCGTGCCGGGACCCGTCACCATCACCTGCGGCTTGCCCGCCCAGACCTGCCGGCCACCGACCCGCGCGAAGATGTGTGCTGTCGTCCGCCCATAGGCCCGATAGGCGTCGAGGCCGCTCACGCCCTTGTCGTGATCCGCATGCCCAACGGGATAGTCAGCCGTTTCCCGGACCCGGACGAGGTTCAGCATGTGGATCGGTAGGTCGCGCGGAAGGTCCTTGAAGACCTGCCAGGCCTCGCGATCCGGATCGATATGGGTCATAGCCTTCTCCGCACGTTGACCAGAGCCTCGCTTGTCACTAGCTACGCCGCCGTTTGCCCACAAGGAATCTGCACCATGAGCCGTGATCTGCTGCCTGGCGTCACCGGCGTTCTGGTATTAGCCGACGGGACGGTCCTGCAGGGGATCGGAGTCGGGGCCGTGGGCGAAGCCTTGGGCGAAGTCTGCTTCAACACCGCCATGACTGGCTATCAGGAAATCCTGACAGACCCATCCTACATGGCGCAAATTATAGCCTTTACCTTTCCCCATATCGGCAACGTCGGGACCAATAGCGAGGATCTGGAACAGATGTCCGGCTCGGCCCAGACGGCGGCACGCGGCGCGATCTTCCGCGATCTGCCAACACCGCCAGCGAACTGGCGCGCCGACAGCGACCTGGCCACCTGGATGATCCGCCGCGGCGTGGTCGGCCTGGCCGGCGTGGACACCCGCGCCCTCACCCGTGCGATTCGCGAACGCGGCATGCCGCACGCGGTGATCGCCCACAATCCGGATGGGGTGTTTGACTTGGATGCGCTGACGGCCAAAGCCAAGGCCTGGGCGGGCCTGGAAGGGCTGGACTTGGCCAAGGACGCCACCTGCCTTCAACCGTTCACCTACGACGAGGGCCTTTGGTCGTGGCCGCAGGGTTACGCCATGGCCCAGCCGCCGAAATATGAAGTCGTCGTCGTCGACTACGGCGTCAAACGGAACATCCTGCGCGCCCTGACCTCGATCGGTGCCCAGGTCACAGTTGTCCCGGCCAGTACTTCCGCTGAAGACATCCTGGCGCGTAAGCCGGACGGCGTGATGCTGTCCAACGGGCCCGGAGACCCAGCCGCAACGGGTGCCTATTCCGTGCCGGAAATCCGTAAGCTGGTGGAGAGCGGTACCCCGCTGTTCGGGATCTGCTTGGGTCACCAGATGCTGGCCCTGGCGCTGGGGGCCAGCACCGTGAAAATGGAGCAGGGCCACCACGGCGCGAACCATCCGGTGAAAGACCTGACCACCGGCAAGGTAGAGATCGTCTCGATGAATCACGGCTTTACTGTGGATCGGACCAGCCTGCCGGCCAACGTCACCGAGACCCATGTTTCGCTGTTCGACGGCACCAACGCCGGTTTGGCCCTAGAGGGTCGCCCAGTCTTCTCGGTCCAACACCACCCCGAAGCGTCGCCGGGGCCGACCGACAGTCTCTATCTATTTGACCGGTTCGCCGGGTTGATGGATGCGGCGAAGTAGGGACTGAAGGGCCGGAAGTTTTTCGACGAGGAACCCACACTCGGCACCAAAAGGCGACGGACCTACCCACGCACCGCTATCTCGGCTTCAGGGACGGGAACAGCGACAGCCGCGCCGCCTTGAAGGCCACCCCCGCCAGGGCCGCCACGAGGCGCGCCGACCGGCGAAATGTCGGTGCTGGGGCCGCGTCCGTTGCGGCGCGCGGGTGCGTCGTGTTCGTACTTGCGCAGCGCCCGCTGCGTTGCCCGCCAATCCCCCATCGCACTTGCTCCTACGCTGGCAACCCTTGGCCAGTATCTCGCCCTACAGTTTCGACAGCTTACCCACGCCGATGACCGGGCCGCTAGGGCCGTTGGGATCTTTGGAGCCGCCTTGGGGTTCGATAGAGACCGCTATGGCAGCACCTTCGGCCATCTTGGTCATCACTTCGATTGGCAGAACGATGACCTTTGCTTTGCCAGGTTCGATGAATCCCAGGGACTTAGGTTTGTCCTGGCCAGCGATCAGCCACAGCTGGTTGACCTTTTCGCGGTCAGCCGCTTCGGGCAGCAGCGAGGTGACGATCAGCGCCTTGCGATCCGGATCGTAGGCGGCGACGAACAAGGGTTGGGCTCGGCCGCTGGTGGCGGTGAGGCTGGCGTTCAGCAGTTGGCCCTGGGGCGAAATCGGGACATTGCGGTCGACCACTACGGGCGGTTGGTTGACCTGAATGAACACGCCCATAAGACTGGCCGCAGCCAGAGCGAAACCGCCCATCGCGGAATTTCGCCAGAACTTCAAGCGGCCCACCAGAGCGCTGTTGTCATTAGCTGGCAGCATGGCCTCGATCCGCGTCCAGACCCCTTGTGGGGCAGGAACTGGCGCGATGGACTCCAGCATCGGGCCGAGGCGCACCCGCCAAGCCTCAACATCGGCGGCGAACGCGGGTTCGCGCGCCATGCGATTTTCGGCGTCGGCGCGTTCGCGAGCATCCAAGACACCTAGCGCGTGCTCCGCGGCGAGGGCTTCGGCGTCCGTCAGATCGGGGGCTTCACTCATGACTGGAGGCATCCTTTTAGTTTCGCCAGTCCCCGACGAATCCAACTCTTCACCGTCCCAAGCGGCGCATCCATGGTGCGCGCCAGGGCCTCGTAGGTCACGCCCTCGAAGAAGGCGGTTCGGATGACGTGCTGGGTGCGGTCATCCAGTTCCGATAGGCACCCGTGCAGTTTATTACGGTCATCGGCGGCTGAGAGCAGCGTCTCGGCGCTGTCAGCACCGTCGGCGATCTCCATGTCGTCGATCTGACCGGCGTAGGCCAGCGGGCCCCGCGCCCGCAACCGGTCGATTGAGCGATTGCGCGCAATGGTGGACAGCCACGTCATGACACCGGCGCGTCCGGCATCAAACCGGTCTGCGCGGCGCCAAATTGTGACATATACGTCCTGCAAAACGTCCTCGCTTTCCTCGCGGTCGGACAAGATACGCAGGCAAACGCCAAAAAGTTTCGCTGAGGTGGCATCATAGAGTTGCCGCAGAGCAGCGCGCTCTCCAGCGGCGACGCGGCCCATCAGCGCGGCGAGAACTTCGGGGGTCGTTGCGACGGCCAAGGCGGTCTCAAGGGTTGTGTCGCCGGACGGGCGAACGCGTTGACGTAAAGCTGCCCGTCAAAGTGGAATGATGCAAGCCTTACAGTTGAGGCAAGGGCGACAGACTGGAGTCTCATCCCGCCCACCGCACTCATTCGCTAAGCAGGCGTGATGGCGGTGAGCACGCGCCGCCCATCGGCTGCGGTGCGGCAGGCGATTTGCGCGCCCAAAGGCTCATCGGCGATCATCTGGTGGGCCAGCGCCGGATCAGCGGGATCGGTCATGGCGAGGAACCGGGCCCCGGACGCATCGCGCGCCACCACTACGCCCGCCGGCGTCTCGCGGCTGTAGTCAACAGTATAGGTTTCGACCGTGCCGTTAGTCGCCTCGGTCGCAAGGGACGGTGCCGCCCAGCCGTCGATCTCAGCCTGTAGGGCCGTGCTGGCAAAGCCTGTCCAGTCGGACGGGCGGGTCGAATAGACGCCCACCGAATACTTCGAGAGGAACCCGCCGTTGGCCGCTACCAGGCCGAATTCGCCGGGCGCAGCGCGCAGCCGCCGGGTCATGCTGGCGATGGCGTGCATGGAGTAGTTGTTGCCCGCGCCGCCGAAGAACGGCAAGCCGCCGGTGACGGTCAGCAGGCGCGGATCGTCTCCGCCGATCCCCAAGCCGTCGCGCACGCTAAAAACGGCGATCGGGAAGCAACTGTAGAGATCGAAGGTCGCGACCTCGGCCACGCTTATTCCGGCCACGCTCAGCGCCTGGCGGGCGGCGGCGACGGCAGCAGGATAGGACGCCATGTCCTGCCGCTCCATCGGCATCCGCTCGGCTACGTCGGCACCCCCATGCAGGAAGACCCAGCGGTCCTGCGGCACGCCCAGCGCCTTGGCCTGACCCACCGAGGCAATAATCACCGCTGCGCCTTGGTTGGCCTGGTCGCGCGCCACCATCCGACGCGGGAAGGGATCGGCAACCAACCGGTTGCGCGCGGTCACGGTCGCCAGCCCCTCGGCGTCGAACACCTCCTGGCTCATCGCGTGCGGATTGCCTTGGGCGACCTTTGTGAACGGCGCGAAGAGGGTGCCCATTTCCAGGCCATAGGCGGCGCGGCCCAAGCACCGTTGCGCCCGGCGCGCGTTCTCGAACAGCGCGTAGTGCTGGATCGGCGTGCGCAGTCCATGGGCGCGCAGGTCCAGCGACGACAGCGGCGGGCCATAGCCCCGGTCTTCCAGCTGACCGCCCACGGTTTCGGTCCAGTCGCGGCTTTCCCCCTTGCCGGCCAGATGGCGTACCGTCGAGATCGCCTCCGAACCGCAGATCAACGCCAGATCCAATTCGCCGCGCCCGATGGCCTGGGCGAATTCATTGATCAGGTGTTGGGGCCCCTGCCCGCCCACCGGCTCCAGGATTGCGCGCGCCGGGTCCGCGCCGATGCGTCGGGCGACTGAACGTGGGAAATTGTCAGACTTGCCGAACGGTGCCACCGCGCCGGGGCCGGACACTTCGAACTGGCGGATCGCCGCAAGGGTCTGGATCGCTGCGGCCACGCCCTTGCCGCCCGCATCGGCTACAGCCGCCGCCGCTGCGCGCGCAGCCAGCTCCACCGGTGACAGCCCCGCATAGTCGGCGGCGTCAATCCGCTCAGACGCCTCGCCGACGCCGATGATGATGGGTGTGCGATCATCCATGTCGCAGTCCTCGTTAGGTGCACGTTTACACCTCCGTTTGGCGGGCGACGACGGCGCTGTCCAGGGAGCAGTGCCGAAGCGGACGGGCCTGCAGAGAGCACGCCCAGTGCGAACCCCTCAATCGATCGGATGCTCGAACTCCGGCCCCTCTGCGCCCAGCGCCATCCACCGGATGTTCGAGAATCGGTCGTCTGCTCGCAAAATCACGTCGAGGTCCATCAGCAGCGGACGATAGAGTTCGTCCGTCCGCCCGAGCAGCCGGTCATAGACGTTGGGCCTGTAGTCTACCGAGAGATAGACCTGATCGACCGGCGAGACATAGACAACGAACTGATTGCGCTTGGATTGGACGCCAAATGCCCAGCCCTTGATGCCGATGTGTTCCGGAGGGGTCGTATCGTATCCCCTGGCCCGCAGACCCAAAACCAATATCTCGGTAATGACCCGACCAGGGTAGACGATGATGTCGTGTTCGTCTTGCAGGCTGTCGTCGGGGATGGTTGTGTCGAACATGGCTTGCGGTCGCGGAATCATGGTCGCCTCCTGTCGTAAGTCTGTCCGCCAACGACCCCGAGGGTTCCTCCAACCTTCGTCTTGGTGGGCGTAGGTGTTCTTCCTCGTGGGGGAATTGATCGGTCATGCCGCCACCATATCAACCTGTGGGGTACTGCATCTACTGCCGTGCTGCATCCTACAGACCCGGTGCAGACGAGCCGCCCCATGACGAGCACATCATTCCGGCTGGAATCGGAGGTACGATTTCTCTGCCTAAGGCTAGTTGTAGGGCTTGTGAGGAAGCGACTAACAGGAGCGAGAGCGAGTGCATCAACAAGATGTTCCCCTCGGTCCTTCCGCACTTAGGTGTGCGCACCCGGGGCGGCAAAAGCCGCGACAAGGTCTGGACTCAGTTCGCGGAAGCGGACGGGTCGATTTCCCGTTTCGGTGTCCCAGTGGGTGAACACCCACCCGCATTGATAACGCCACGATTTGAGTATCCCGCGATATTGTCTGGGCGCGTGATCGAAGGAGACAAGATCCATCTGCGGATGGAACTCGCTCGCCGTGAGGATTACCGGGAGCGCCGGGAAAAATTCGGTCCCGATAGGGACATGGTCGGAGACGTGCCCTTAGCTGCTTACCAACTGATGCTCGCCAAGATCGGGCACGCCTTCGCCATTGCTGAGGTCGGGGAAACCTTCACCCCAATTCTGACGCCGTGGATTAAGGGCGATCTCCCCTGGTCAAATAAGCTCGGTCAATACGTGGGGAGCGAGATGGAGACAGCCCCCATAGTGCAGCAGTTGCATACGCTCAACTACGGTATTTCTGAGGGGATCGGCGGCGTGCAATTTGCGACCGTTAGAGTAAGGCTCTTCGCAGCGTCGTCTAGAACCAATCATATCGTGGTCGTGGGTCTGTTGCGGTAGATGAGGCGGCCTGCGTCAAGGTCGTTGCCAAACCTGAGCAAGTCCCGAACCACGGCTAGCTACAGCCCGCGATCCTGATCGTGAAGACCTTCACATTCAACCTCAGCGGTATCGGTCGGGTCCAGTCGCTCAAGCTCTTGACGCAGCCGTGCGGCAAGGCGATCCACCGCCGCCCACGGGTCGTCGTCATCTGGCGCCTGCCTGTCCATCGAATCCTACATCTACTGTCTGGCACGCCAACCGGACAGTTCCCGCAAAACAATGAGAACAAATCAAGAACTATTGGGGTTTTCTGGCGTGTGTATCGCGGGATTAGCGCGCCCGACACCCTTGCGCCGCCCGCGACGCCTCTCTAAACCGCCCGCCTAACCTGAAGTTTGATCTGAGCGGCGGCGCTTTGCGTGCGCTGGTCTTTGCGCGCGAGACAAGATGCCCAAGCGTACCGATATCTCCTCGATCCTGATCATCGGCGCCGGGCCCATCGTGATCGGTCAGGCCTGTGAGTTCGATTACTCTGGCGTACAGGCGTGCAAGGCGCTGCGGGCTGAGGGCTATCGGATCATCCTGGTTAATTCGAACCCGGCGACGATCATGACCGATCCGGACGTCGCCGACGCCACCTATATCGAGCCGATCACGCCCGAGACCGTCGAGAAGATCATCGCCAAGGAGCGGCCCGACGCCCTGTTGCCGACCATGGGCGGGCAGACGGCACTCAACACGGCCCTGGCTCTGGAGGCCTCAGGTGCGCTGGCCAGGTACGGCGTGGAGATGATCGGGGCCAAGGCCGAGGTCATCGACAAGGCTGAAGACCGTTCGAAGTTCCGCAACGCCATGGACAAGATCGGCTTGGAAAGCCCTAAATCCAAGGCCGCCCACAACATGGAAGAGGCCCTGGAGGGCCTGGAGTTTGTCGGACTGCCCGCCATCGTGCGCCCGTCCTTTACCCTGGCCGGCACCGGCGGTGGCATCGCCTACAACGCTCAGGAGTTCCGCGAGATCGTCGAACACGGGCTGGACCTGTCACCGACCACCGAGGTGCTGATCGAGGAAAGCGTCCTGGGCTGGAAAGAATATGAGATGGAGGTGGTCCGCGACAAAGCCGACAACTGCATCATCGTCTGTTCCATCGA